>NZ_CALETI010000075.1 GCF_937920075.1 uncultured Agitococcus sp. | reverse complement strand
GGCCTCAAAGTGCGTTGAATGCAGGCCTGAGCATTTTCAAATGCAGGTCGCTACAGTTATGGCTAACCCTCCAGCTTTAGCTGGTGGTTGTTCAGTTAACAGGCCCAAAAACGAAAGTGGCTTAAATTTGCGTTTTAAGCACACACAAATAAAAACCAGTACCTTTCCACTAAAAATCTATTTACCCATCCTTAAAACGCCTAAAAATGGCTTTAAATTTGATTTTTAGATTGCTATTCATCTTTATTTTCAAAAGTTAATCTAGAAACGCATTTCTAAGGCCGATTTTTTCTTTGTTTACTCATATGAAACACCAAATTTTTAATCATCGTCTCAGTTAAAACAATCTTGTTTATCTAGTGGCGCGATTAACCTAAACACTAAGAAATAGGACAATGGCTTTGGCAGCGCAATGCTATTAGCAAAATCGAAACCAGTGACTCGCCTTCTAATTAACCGTATTTAGCAAATGTTGACTTGAAAGAGTATTAATTTATTGCACTGTTTTGTCCCCCTTTGGGGGATTCAGGGGTTATAAAAGCCGCCCGATTAGGGCGACATAGTGTTTGTATTTCTTCAAAAATATTCTTCTCAAAATTAGACTTATCCACAGATTTTTTTGAACACGTCCTTTTAATACTTTTAAATACTTTTAAATACAATAAAGAAGAAAATCTCATTTAAAGACGTTTCCTTTGCCATTTAAAGACGTTTCCTTTGCCATTTAAAGACGTTTCCTTGACATTAAAAGATATATGAAAAAATGTCTTTAAAAGACGTTTTTAAAATTGACATTTAAAAGACAAAAAAATAAAATGTCGTCATATGGAGTTCTTATGAAAAAAAATTGCGATTTAGTTGTTAAAAGCAACCAACTTGTACAAGCTGTCAGTAACTTAAGCTTGGTAGAAATTAGACTTATCCAATTGGCTATTGTTGATGCTCGAGAGGTTGGTGTAGGCATAAGCACAGATACACCACTGGTAATTTGGGCAAATCGTTATGCCACAACATTTGATGTAACACTTGAAGCTGGATATTGGGCATTAAAAGAAGCTGCAAAAACCTTATTCGATAGACAGTTCACCTTATATCTAATAGATGCAGATACTAAAAAAGAGAAACGTATTACTAGCCGATGGGTATCTCAAGTTGGTTATGTTGATGATGCTGCTAAGTTAGAAATCATTCTGTCTCCTGCTGTGGTAAAGGAGATTACACGTCTAGAGTCGCAATTCACCCGTTACTATTTAGAGCAAACTGCCCCTCTTACTAGTGCGTATGCAGTTCGATTATATGAACTCCTTATCCAATGGCAAGAAGCAGCTAAATTACCAATGTTTCACTTAGAGTCTTTTCGGCAACAACTAGGGCTTGCAGATCATGAACTTATCCGTATGAGTGATTTCAAAAAACGAGTTCTTGATTTAGCTGTATCTCAAATAAACGAACATACCGACATCACTGTCAATTACGAACAACATAAGGCAGGTCGAATTATTACTGGCTTTACATTTAAGTTAAAAAAGAAGCATCCAAAAGATGTAACCCCCAAAGCCAAGACTCAATCCAAGCCTAAACAAAGCCCTAAAAATGATGATGAAAATATTGAAACACTTTTACAAGATGAAAAATGGGTATCTAAGCATGCACAAACAGGAGAGTCATGGGAGCAAGCTCGCACTCGATTACGACACGAAGCAAAAACTGGCAAATTTACGCTAGCACCCACACCTTAAAAAAGAAACTCCACCCGTTTACCTCATATCCCACGGATTAATCACTGTCACTTTAGCTGCGGTATAAGGTGCAGTATCTCGTGAAGCAACAACAAAGCCACGTGATGCTGCAATCGCCGCAATATAACCATCGGGGGTAGGAAAACCTCTTCCAGAAACTTTAGCAATCATCGCTAAATCGGCATAGTGCTGTGCAGCCTTAACATCAAACGAAAGTATCCTATCTTTAAAGAGTTCCAATAATCCCTCTAAAGTTAGTGTCAACATTTCCTTACGTTTACCAGATGGTAAAGCAGCAATCCCAAACAACAGCTCAGCTATCGTCACACTAGAGAGGTAAAGGGTTTCCGCAACTTGATCGTTTAACCACCCACGGACAATAGGATTTGGCTCAGGCTTCATCGCCTCGGAGACCACATTCGTATCGAGAAGAATCATTCAAACCTCATTGGCTCGGCAGGAGATTGATCGCTGACCTGTTGAAACACGTCAAAGTCTTCATTCGTCAAACCAACCTGACGACTCAATGCTGCAAGGGCATCCCCCATACGCACACGCGTTTCAGGCTTTACTGCATGAGCTAAAATCTCACGTACTTCGGCTTCGGTACTACGCCCATGTAAAGCAGCCTGTACCCGTAATGCACGATGTACATCATCAGGCAAATTACGCACGGTTAGCATCGCCATCGCATCACCTCATAAAAACACATTCAATGCCTTCACTTTATCACAATGAATGCACAACAACAAATCATCATGACAAAGACTTTAAGCCTTAACCACATCCATCACTTTTTTGGTCTTCTTTTTAGGGACTGGATTGGGCAATCGACGTACATATGCTAAAAATGTCGGTAGGGCAGGCATTGGCTCCGTATCCTTGCGTAATCGCTTCCACTCACCACGTAGCCATTTACTGAGCATACCCACCTGACGGCGTACCAAACGAAAGCCGGGGCTGTTGTATAGCGATGCAATCGCCATTTGTAGAGCTAAATCGTTTTTCGCCAAAATAGCGTTCCTTAAGCGTTTTTGATGGTTGGTATAGGTAGTCTTCTCCATACGCCATGACCATGACACACCATCATGAACTAATTCATAGCCTGTTAATGATAAGCGGTGTTCTTTGTCTCGCAAATCGACAAATTGCTCTCGCTCCATCACACGACCTTTACCACCTGTAGTCAGCAACCAGAAAATAGCTTTATCACCGCTCTCAGGTTTCCACACTAAAAATTGCGTGACTGCTTCACCTGATAATTTACGGCGGCTACGTTGTGATTTAGTCAATTCGGTATCGTATTCACGGGCAAATTTTTTTGATAACGCTGCCAATTTTTCAAAGCCTATTTCACCTTGAAAATACAAGTGGTAATCAAAACGTGCTGCATCTTGCAGACGTTGCATTGCTAATATCTTGCTTTCACATTCAATCATAGGGAGTGTATATTTTTGAGATTTCTATATTCGTATTATCTCACTACTTTGCGACGTAATAAAGGCATATAACTATATTACTAATACTTATAGATAGTTTAAATTTCACTAATTTAGGTGCTTGATAATAAGAGATTCCGATTATATGTTGATTACAGCGGCAACATGAGTCAAAATACCATCGTCGTCTTCGAATCAGGGCGGCACGCCCTGTTTTTTAATGGGGGTTGCCTCCCTCCATTTTTTCTTTCCGCCGACCAGATACCTGATCGCCAATCAGGTTGAAACTGGTGAAGCCGTATGCCCGTAATGGGGCTGGTACGGCTACGACAGGCGCTAGGAATTGCAATATTCCTTTCGACCTAATCCGCATTTTTTAGATGCGTTAATGATTTTTTTCGAGTTTGGGCGACACGGAAACGGGCCGCTAGGTAACTAGCTTAGCCCTGTTTTTTATGAGAGTCGGTATTCAGTCCGATCCACGGGCGGCAGGAAACTGTCGAACGTGTGCCACGCAGGTGGGCTGCTGAGGCCGTCGAAATAGGGGTCGTCGGAGAAAACGGAAAAAATCGTACGCTAAGGATTTTCAGTGGC
>NZ_CALETI010000074.1 GCF_937920075.1 uncultured Agitococcus sp. | reverse complement strand
CATGCCAAGCTTGTTGTTTTAGCAATTCTTTAAATTGTTTGTTGTTATACCCTAAATCGGCTAATAATGATTGTAGATGAGGTAAATAGCTTAAATCTTTGTTGTCCGTCCAAATACTAGTCAAGATATGTTGGGTGATTTGTGGTGTTTTCTCTTGAACTAGGGCTAAATAAAATAGGGCAAAACAATGCGTTAGTCCTTGTGTTGATAAAATGTAGCTAGGATTGATTTGCAATTGATAAGATTGGGCTAATTCTTGTAGGTGTGTTAATTCTTCAAAAGACAAATCTTGCCCATGTTGACGACTATCTTCTTCCAGATAAATAGGTCGTAAATTGAGTTTAATTTGATAATGTTCAGTGAGGTGATGTGTCGCTATTAAATAAATATAGGATAACGGGTCTTGAAAATTAAAATAAAAATCAAGCTCATATTTTTGTGAGCGAATTTGAGCAAGTTGTTGCCAGTCATTAATCAGATAATGTTGTGTACTTTGGTGTTGATCTTGGTTGAGGCAAAAAGGATGGCCTGATTGATCATCATTCAATTGTTCTAAACGTTTAGCCAATAAAGGTAATTCGTCGATTCCCCAATAATAGCTACGATGAAATTGTAACATCGCAGCTTTACGAAATTGTTGTGATTCAAAAAGTATTTGTGCTTGTTTGAGCTTTTTTTGTGTACTTGATGCCGCTAAATTTTGAAAGCGTAAACTGAGCATGGCAAGTTTTTGATGCTGATGTTCCCATAAACACAAAAATACTTGTTTGGCTAAAATTAAAAATTCATCCGTGGGCAGATGACGATTGGCGATTAACAATTGGCTAGCAATAAAACATTGTTCTTCGGAGGGGGCGTGAAAGTGATGAAATTGTAACTGATGAAATTGTGCCAAATGCCAAGCATCACGCAAATAATAACTAAAAAACTGATCTGGCTCTTGATAGGGTAAAAATTTAAAAATCAATTTAACGTCAAAGTGAGTAATAAAATCGGATAAAGTTTGAATCAGTAAATAACTATAGGGATCGGTAAAGCGTAACCATACGACCACTTGTTGCGGTTTGCCGCGTAATTGTCGCCACCATTCATGTCGATGATGGAACAATTCCTGCATGACAGGATGGCGTAAGGTTCGAGTGAGGATCGGGTTTAGCAATCGCTGGCCAAAAGGCATAAGTTGTCCTTACATTTTTTTAGTTTTGAGCTAGTCTAAAATAATATGGGGACTATCTCAATATCAGGATAACTATAGCTGACAGAATGTTTTTTGTAATGATATTTAGATTACCGCATCGGTCTTTTTATCAAGGTCAAGTCAATAATGAAGCAAGAATTGCCACTATTCCCGTTAAATACGGTTTTATATCCACAAGGCGAATTGCCGTTGCGCGTGTTTGAGTTACGTTACCGACGTTTATTAGATGAATGTGGCAAAACTCAACCCTTTGGTGTGGTTAGAATTCGTTATGGTCAAGAAGTCGGTGAGCCAGCATTTCCTTATGATGTGGGTTGTGCCGCTTATGTGGTGCAACAAGTTGCTTTAGAGGATGGTAGTTTGGCCGCTTTAGCTGTCGGTGACAGACGTTTTAAAATTTTGAGTATTAATATTGAGGAAGATGGTTTGGCTCGTGCCCAAATAGAATGGCTCAAGCCTGAGCCTATTGTAGCTATTCCTGATGATTTATCTGAAATTGCTGAAGCTTTTACTGAATGTGGAGATCGATTAAGTGATGCAGGTAGTTTGGCATGGCGTTTGGCCGAGGCATTGCCTTTATCGTTAGACGAACAACAACAATTATTAGAAGAAGAAAATCCACGCCAGCGTTTACAATTAGTTAAAAAACTGACATTAAAATATCCTATTGATTTTATTTGATAAATTTGTTTTTAAAGTACAAGTTTTAATCTTTATTAAAATAATGTTGACAGTGTTAACATTATTGGTTATTGTAAATAAAACTAAATTTAAGTCGATTTATGAAAAAAGAAAATATTATCAAAGAACACTATCATCACGGCAGTTTACGAGATGCGTTAATTAGTGCTGCTGTACAACGTTTGCAAAGTGATGGTATTGCCAAATTGAGTTTGCGGGCTTTAGCGGCTGATGTTGGCGTGTCACCTACGGCCGTGTATCGCCATTTTGAAGATAAATCGGCGTTGTTAGCGGCGATTGCGTGTGATGGTTTTGTGGGTTTAACGCAAAATATGCACAAGTATTTAGGCCACGAGCCGTGTGATGCCTTAGTAGCGTTAAAACGTATTGGCATAGGTTATGTCGATTATGCCATTCATCATCCAGCGCATTATCGTTTAATGTTTGGTCAGCGTATGGTTGAGCGCGCCCGTTATCCCGATTTATTTCAAGCATCAAATACCAGTTTTGCCATGTTACGTAACACCATTAAGCGTGGCATTGATGAGCAATTATTTAGAGATTTACCGTTGGAAGTGATGACCATGACCGCATGGTCGTTGGTGCATGGTATGGCCATGCTAACCATAGATGGTTTAGTTAAACATCCCAATCAAACAGATGCACTGATGGCTATTGCTAATCAAGTGCAAGACACCTTAGCACATGGTTTGTTACGCAGACCCTCACTCTAACTTTCACCATGCTGAGTGATGGAAACGTAAATTATTTTGCCTTAATTTGGAGCAAACAGTCATGACCGAAGCAGTAGCGACCCCACAAAAAAAATCAGGTTTAACACCCAGTACCATTCGTATTGGCAAACGCTATCGAGCCAATCGTTTAAATGGTGACTATGATGCCATTGTTATTGGTTCGGGCATTGGCGGTTTAACAGCAGCAGCTAGCTTGGCCAGCTTTGGTTATAAAGTGGTGGTTTTTGAGCAACACTATACCGCAGGTGGTTTTACCCATAGTTATAGTCGTAATGGTTAT
This sequence comes from uncultured Agitococcus sp., assembly GCF_937920075.1. Classification (GTDB taxonomy): domain Bacteria; phylum Pseudomonadota; class Gammaproteobacteria; order Pseudomonadales; family Moraxellaceae; genus Agitococcus. The sequence goes on along the minus strand of NZ_CALETI010000074.1, from coordinate 3,922 downwards.
GAGTGGGATGTAGGGGTGCATTACATTGGTGATGTCGGGGTAAAAACCACATTAGCCCGTCGTTTGTTTGATTTTATTAGTAATAATGAATTGCAATGGCAAGCGATGGATAGCACCTATGACCGTATTTATTTAGGTGAAGATAGTTTTGATTTAGTAGCAGGCCGCAATAATTTTAGGGATAACTTATTAAAACGGTTTCCAGAAGAAAAAGCAGCGATTGATGAGTATTTATTTCGGTTGGGACGTGTGTCTGATGCCATGCAACATTTTACCGTAGAACGTATGCTACCCAGTTTTATGGTTAAAGCCTCACGTTTAGTACGTGAACGTACCATGCCCGATTATTTTAATCGCCCCACACGTCAAGTATTAGAGGAGTTAACGTCTAATCAAAAGTTAATTGCTTTTTTAACAGGCCAATGGGGTGACAATGGTATGCCACCCGCACAATCCAGCTTTTTGATTCATGCGTTAATTGCCAAACATTATTTATACGGCGGCTATTATCCTGTGGGCGGTGCGTCACGCATGGCCGAAACCATCATTCCACAAATTCAAAAAAATGGCGGTGAAGTATTTACCTATGCAGCCGTTGAAAGAATCTTAATTGAGCAAGGGAAGGCGGTGGGGGTGCGTATGAAAGATGGCACTGATGTCCACGCGCCAATTGTGATTAGTAATGCAGGCGTTTTTAATACGTTTAATCGTTTAGTGCCGTCAGAATTGGTTGATAAAACCTCTTATGCACGTGGTTTGCAAAAAGTTAAACCTTCTATGGCAAATTTATCGTTGTATATTGGCTTGCAAGACACCAGTGAAAATCTCAAATTGCCAAAAACAAATTTGTGGATTTACCCTAGTGAGCGTTATGAACAAGATATTGATAAGTTTATGGCCGACCCTGAGCAAGATTTTCCTTTAGTGTATATTTCTTTTCCCTCAGCCAAAGACCCAACCTTTAATGAGCGTTATCCCAATCGCTCTACCATTGAAATTGTTGCCCCTTGTCCGTGGGAGTGGGTGCAGCAATGGGCTGATAAACCGTGGGGCAAACGTGGTGATGATTATGAGGCGTTAAAAGAACGCTTTGCGCAACGCTTACTCGAAAAACTCTATGAAAAATTACCCCATTTGCGCGGCAAAATCGATTATTACGAATTGGCCACACCCTTATCAACCCAGTTTTTCTGTTGGTATGAAAAAGGTGAAATTTATGGCTTAGACCATGATCCGCAACGTTTTGAACAAAATTGGTTGCGTCCCAAAACAGAAATTGAAGGCTTATATTTAACAGGGCAGGATATTATGACCTGTGGTGTAGTTGGAGCGATGATTGGTGGTTTAATGACGGCGGTGACGATTGGGGGTGTCAAAGCCTTACCCTTGGCCAAGAAGATATTTGTGGGATGATCTTATCCTAAGCACACATCTTTTTTATATAGTGATGATGTTCCCTCTCCTTGTAGGAGAGGGCTAGGGTGAGGTCTTACAACTGCCATTCACTGACAGGCGTATAAACTGAGCCTTCAGGTGTGAGTCTTGAGCGTACTAAAGCTAAAGTATCGGCTTGCCATTCTAAACTTGGCCAAACGGGTAATTGTTCGGCACAAAACTGTAAACGTCTTGCCAAGGTTACATGTGCTTTAAAAGCACGTTTTTCGATGCTAAAACCTGCTTGTTGTAAACCTTTGCCTAGTTGATTGACTAAATTGGCTAAAGCAGGTGGTTCTTGGTTGGCGCGTAAACAGGCCAAATCCGCTTTACGCCAACATTCAATTTTATCAAACTGTAAATGAATGAGTTGTGGTTGAAGATTATCAACCACTCTTTGTAAACTTGAAGTACGACTGCCATCAATCTCACCCAAAAAATGTAGGGTTAAATGAAGATTATTAGCAGGAACTTGTTTTCCTCCAAGCGGTTTAATTAAAGAATCGGTACTACTTAACCACTGTTGTTGCGTAGTGGCACTTGGCCAAAGAGCAAAAAATAAACGCATAATGTTAAAGATAATGCCATAGCAGGCAAAGAGAAAGGACGTTTAAAATAGCTTAGATAGATAGTAATAATCTAGTCTTTTGCGTTAGCATCTGTAAGCAATTTTTAGTGAGGATTAATGATGCGTTTGGCCATGACTACTTTAGCCTTAGCCCCATTATTAGTGGTACAAGGTTGGTATGTAAAACGAGTCACACCACGTTTACCCGAAGCAGAAGGCGCACGACAAGGCGTTACAGGACAGGGAAAACGTTTACGCCTGTTAGTAGTGGGGGATTCTGCGGCAGCAGGTGTGGGGGCAGTGCATCAACGCGAAGCCTTAGTCGGGCAGTTGACAGCAGAGTTAGCTACTCAATGTGAAGTCTCTTGGTTGTTAATTGCCAAAACAGGATTTACCACGGCAGATTTATTAGCCCATTTAGCCCAACAGCGTAGCCAACATTTTGATGTGGCGGTTGTTTCTTTAGGCGTTAATGATGTTACACGCCGAGTGGCTACACGCCATTGGTTAAAACAACAACAAGAATTAGTGGAGTTATTGGCTACTAAATTTGGCGTGCAAAAAGTGCTGTTGTCGGGTGTGCCACCGATGGGACATTTTAAAGCATTGCCACAACCTTTGCGTTGGTATGTTGGCCTGTATGCTAAACAGTTTAATCGACAACTAAAAAAGCATTTTGATAACCATGCGTATGGTTATGTGGTCTCTCCCAAAGCACGTTTTGAACCTGAGTTTTTGGCAAAGGATGGGTTTCATCCCAGTCCAATTGCCTATCAGCGTTGGGCAAAAGTGGTTGCGAAAGAAATTTTACAGATAGGGCTGATGTAAACATATCAGCCCTATAGGTTTATTTATTGATGGGCGATAATAGTGTGGTTTCGATAGCAGGCAGCTGCTTAATCATATTGGCATACTCTAATGAGGTACTGCTTTCTTCAATCATTGAAACTTTCCAAGCACCTTGTTGAAAAATAAATGTCCAAACACGCTCCACATCTTGATAATCTGAACTGCCTTCAACTATCACGCCTGTATCACGTTGTTTTAAATAATCCATCATATTGGCATTAATTAACACCACGAGCATCGAGTTTTCATGGGCTGCACCTTCATTTCGATGAGTAAACAACAAGGGTTTAATAGATTTGAGGGCTTTAACCTCACAAATATTGATTAAATTTTGTTGTTGCCAACGATTTAAATGAGCAAGCTGCTGATTTTGCCAATACCAATCGGTCATCCATTGAGAGGCTGTTGATACATCTTCTTGCTGCCATGCAGCATGTACTCTAAAAAAACAATCTTGAATGCGATGTCTTAATGTAAGCCAATCAAAGGCTTTATGATGTTGCGCCATAAAGCGTAGGTCTTTTAAGGCGCGGCGACTAGCTAGCCATTCACGAATTAAAATATAGCAAATTAAAGGTAAGAAAAATAACACTAATAAGGCAATAACTAGCTTTGCCCAAAAACTGTGGGCGACAGCTTTTGCTATTGCACCACCTGGCCCTGCAAAAGCAGGCTCAATCACAAATAGCCCCATCATAGTGAGTGCAAGACAGGCAAAAACAACAGATTTTTTCATGGTTTCTTCCTTGTGTATGATGAAAATAATTAGCTCTGGACTTACGCATTTCACCGAAATTAGCGCGTTTTGCGAACATAAAATCGTTGAAAACGATTGAAATGTAATAACCGCGTAAATCCTAAGATTAAAGTATGGTGTATTTTTGCACAATAAACAATCATTTTACGTTGATGAAATGCTTAACTTTAATGCTGATGACAACAGCCTTGTTCAGTGGTTTTTTCGTGGCAAGTGCAATCACTGCCACAACAACTGACCAATAAATCACGGAGTTTTTCTCGGCCACGCTTAACACGGCTTTTTACCCCTGATTCGCTAATGCCCATCATTTG
>NZ_CALETI010000073.1 GCF_937920075.1 uncultured Agitococcus sp. | reverse complement strand
GGATTAATGACCAAACGTACCGCAAAATACGCAGGCGAATTATTAGTTGGCGTAATTTGGTCAGGCGAAATATAAACAACTTTGCCTTCAACCACTGGATTTAAGCTATCTAATGCCACTAAGCGAATATGAGCAATTTGTTGAAGTTGTACTTTTTCAATTAAATGCGGAGCAACTTTAGCATCAACCATCAATGTTTGTTGTGGTGGCACAATATCCATTAATACTTGCCCCGCATTAATCACCCCGCCTTGCGTGTGAATCATTTGACTAACCACCATACCTGTTGCTGGCGAGATAATTTGGGTGTGTTTTAATCGATCGGCTAAGCTTGCTTTTTGTTGTTCAAGCTCAGTTAAACGCTCTTGAACTTGGGTCATTTCTTGCTCAATATCTTGTTGATATTTGGCTTGCCTTAACAAAATTTGTTGCTGCAACTCACGAATATCCGCTTGTAATTGCACCATCATTAATTGGGCTTGTTGCTGTTCATCTTGTTTTTCGAGTTGCTCTCTTTGTAATTCTAACAAGCGTTCTTGTCCGTTATAACCTTGTTTAATCAGTGCTAAATGCGCGTCTATTTCTTTGGCTAACAATGCTACTTGTTGTTGCCGACTGTTAGTAATGGCTTGTTGACGTTGGATATCCAATTTTTTACTGGTTATTTGTTCAGTTAACACCTGTTTTTCTAGGGTAATGGTTTGTTGACGCGCGGTTAATAAAGCCGCTTGAGTGTTAAGATCATCTTCAACATGATTAGTTTTAGTTAATGAGACTCGTTGCTCTCGTTCGGCCAATAAACGTTGTAATCGTGCTTGATATTGGCCATAAGCTTGTTCGGCACGCTGCAAATCGGCACGAATTTGCGTATCATCTAACGCTAACAATAATTGTCCTTGTTGAACCTGATCGCCTTCTTTCACTAATAATTTTTTAACAATACCACCTTGCCAATGTTGCACCGCTTGCCGTTGTTGCTCAATGCCAATCACACCTTGTGCAGGTACACCCGAATCAATCGGCACTAAACTTGCCCACAACAATAAAGCGATCACAAACAATAACAACACATATCGTCCCCAACGATTGGCTTGTTGAGTATCGGCAAATTGTTGTAATTGTTGATTAACTGAAGGCGGCTGTGTCATTAACGCGCCCCACTTTGTAATTGACTCAACACCTTGTCTTTAGCACTAAAAAGCAATTGTTTACCATCTTGTAATAACAACATTTGGTCAACCACATTGAGTAAATGGGTACGATGAGAAATTACGATGACTGTTGTACCTTGTTGTTTTAAATCTACTAAAGTTTGTGCTAAAGCGGCATCACCTTGATCGTCTAAATTGGAGTTTGGCTCATCTAAAATCACTAATTTAGGTTGGCCAAACACCGCGCGTGCTAAGGCAATACGTTGGCGTTGGCCACCCGATAAATTAAGTCCACCTTCACCAATCACCGTTTGATAACCTTGGGGTAAACGCACAATCATGTCATGAACATGGGCTAATTGGGCAGCAGCAATAATTTGACTATCATCTACTTCTTGAAAACGGGCAATATTTTCGGCAATTGTGCCTTCAAATAATTCAATATCTTGTGGCAAATAGCCCATATATTTGCCTAATTTATCACGCGACCATTGGCGTAAATCGGCATTATCCAAACGTACTTCGCCTGATGTTGGTTGGACTATACCTAACAATAATCGTGCTAAGGAGGTTTTGCCAGACGCACTTGCGCCAACCACGGCCAAAATTTGTCCTGCATTTAGCTTAAAATTGATTTGTTGCAATACTGGCTCTTTGCGACCTTCTAACACTAAACTAAGATTTTCTACGCTAATATGACCCATTGGACTAGGTAAATCAAAATCTTGTTGCTGCTGTTGGTTGGCTTGCAATAACTGTTGCAAACGTTGATTGGCTTCCATGCCTTGCATAAATTGTTTCCATGAGGCAATCAGTTGTTCGACAGGGGCTAAAGCGCGGCCTAATAAAATAGAACCAGCAATCATCATACCTCCCGACATTTGTCCTTCTAACACTAAATATGCACCAACTCCTAAGACCAAAGATTGCAAAGTTAAACGGATATAACGGCCTACCGCACTAAGTTTAGCCATTTTATCGCTAGCTTGCATTTGCAATAATAAAGCTTGTTGATTGTGAGTTTGCCAACGTTTGCCAAGCACAGGAATCATGCCTAATGCAGAGATAATATCTATATTACGATGTTGTTTATTAAGCATAAATGCCGCTTGGCTGGCAATTTTACTCGATTCTTGTAACGGCTCTTTGCTGAGCTTTTCGGTAATAATAGCAATACATATTAACAGCACTATACCTAATACCGCCAACAAACCTAATGGCCATTCAAAGGCAAATAGTACACCTAAATACAAAGGTACCCACGGCAAATCTAATAAGGCTAATACAAATGAACCCGTCACTAATTGACGTACTGTGGCAAAATCTTGAACGACTTGTGCAGGAGACATTTGTCGGGCTAAAGGCGTAGGTGCAAAAGCGGCTGCATGAATTTTTTCACTTTCAGCTAAATCTATCGCAGCACTTAATCGAACTAATAAATTAGAACGTAACCACTCCAATAAGCCAATAATGCCATATATCACCAACACTAAACCTGTAATCGCCAATAAGGTAAAACGGTTTTGACTGGTTAATACTCGGTCATAGACGTGGAGCATATAAATAGAAGGTGCTAGCATGAGTACATTTAAAATCATGCTAAACACCACTAAGCTTAAGGCTATTTTTTTTAGCGGTTTAAAAACAGATAACAACGATTGCAATTTAATTTAACTTCACACTAACGGGTGTCGCACTTTGCTTATTTGTTGATCCATCACCTAATTGACCTAATTGGTTATCGCCCCAACATTTAACTGCTAAACTGGCATCAATGCCTTCAATGGTACAGGTATGAAAATCACCTGCCGCTAAGCGACGTTTGCCTGTAAAACTATTAATTTGAAAGGGTATTTTATCAAATATCGTATCACTCTGTGCTTGGGTAGTTTGTCCTGCTTGACGACTACCCCAACAAAATGTGCGATTGTCTGTTAATACTGCACAGCTATGCTCTTGACCTAATGCTAAATCGGCTACCGTACCTGTTAAACTAACGGCAACAGGTACACTGGAATCGGTTTGGCTGTTGTTGCCTAACTGACCTTTATTGTTGCTCCCCCAACAATACACATCGTTACTGCGTGCGGCACACGTATGATTAACACCAGTTTCTAATTGTTGAACTGTGCCTGATAAAGCCGTTATTAACACAGGCTGATAACGTGTCACTAAATCATTTTGGCCAAGTTGACCAAAATCATTATTGCCCCAGCAAAACACAGAGTCGTTTTGGCTAATGGCACAAATATGATTTTTACCTGCGACTAAGCGCTTAGCTTTTAAGTTTGTGCCAATAGTGACCGAAGTTGGTGAGATTTTACGGACAATTTTATTGTCGCCCAAACCTAATTCACCTTGGCTATTACTCCCCCAACATTGCACATTGCCTGTTTCTAATAAGGCACACGTACTTTGATAGCTCAAGGCTAATTGCGTCGCTTTGGCCGCTAACCCCGTCACAGCCGTTGCTTGTAAACGTGTGGTTTGTGTGCCGTCACCTAATTGGCCATTATTGTTGTCCCCCCAACAACTAACACTACCATTTTGTAAAATGGCACAGGCATGGTTATAGCCCATCACCACTTGTTTAGCAGTAGTCATATTAGCCACGGTCACAGGTGTATTTTTTAAGGTGCTGACTGTACCATCACCCAATTGACCAAAATCATTTCCCCCCCAACATTTAATATTGCCCGTAGTGGTGACTAGGCAGTTACTATCTTGGTGTGCGGTTAATGACTGTAAGGCCTTAATGGTGACTGTTGCATTGCCAGTCACTTTTTGATTTTGGTTATCTGTAATCACATAAGTAAACTTGGCATCACCCACAAAATCGGCTTTAGCAGTAAAACTATAATTGGTTTTACCTGCTGTTGTTGTTGAACTTAATGTACCTGCTTCGGGGTTAGTTAACACCAAATTGCTTAAGGTCAATACACCTGACTCTGGGTCTACATCATTAGCCAATACATCTATGCTAATTGTGCCGCCTTCTACCATATTTAAAAAATCATCAATTGCAACGGGTGGCTTATTAACCACTACATTATTACTGTCGCCTGTGCCTCCATCTCCACAAGCAACTAATAAACCACCACTTAATGCGACTGCTAGCCATAAACCCATACGCATGTTATTCGCTCCTTATAATAAAATATCTTTATCTTGTAACTCTAAAACACCAACCAATTTTATTTCAAAATCAGCTTTACCATCACCATTTAAGTCACCCTGTAGAACACGTTGGCTAAAACGCAATTCACCCGCACTATTATGGAAAGCCTGATCACCAATAAAATTAAAGGTTTGATTACCAGCAACTAAAACATTCGCATCAATTTTAGAAACATCAATTTTGTCGCCACGCGCGGCAGAGAAATCTAACACCTCTCCCAAACGTAATGCGCCATTTTGTAATTGTGAAAAACTAAAGGTATCTGCACCTTGTCCACCTATAAAAATGTCACGACCTAAGCCATCCTGTAGGGTGTCATCACCATTTTGACCATTTAATTCACTACCACCATTACCGCTTTGCATTTGGTTGTTACCATTATTGCCTTGACCAACAAGTCCAGATTGAAAACCACTAAATATTAATTTTTCAAATCCTTCAGGTAAGGTAAAGGAAATTGTCGTTTGTACCTGATCGTTACCTGATGTATCAGAGACAACATCACCTTCATTATCAACAATAAAGGTATCATCACCATCTCCACCTTCCATCGTGTCTGCACCATCACCACCATTGAGAGTGTCATTCCCAGCTTCACCAAAAATCGAATCGTTACCATTACCGCCATTTAAAATGTCATCACCTGCACCACCACGTAAGGTATCGTTGCCATCGAAGCCATTGATTGTATCGTTACCTGTACCACCTTGATGGGCTTCGTTTTGTACATAATCAACAGGCACAACAAACTGATTAGAATGCGCTACTTTTCCATCACTAATGGTAATTTGAATACTACGCTCAGTTGCCCCCTGCTCGGCTGTGGTACTTAGTGCTAAAGAATCTAAAACTTTTTGGTAGTTTGCTAAACTATCACTGCCTGTTACCACTAATTTACCTAAACTAGCGTTATAGCTAGCTTGCAAATTTGTGCCATCAACAATCACTGATAATAAGTCTTTTGGCGTAAATTGCTGCATACTCACTTCTAAACGAGTAAAGTTATCAGCATCAACATCCTCTAAAATTACACCAAAAGCTAAAGCAACTAAAACACTAGTAGCATCTTCACGAATTCGTGCAGTACTTGACGGATTTTTAATAGTAACGAATGGAGCATCGTTAACTGCTTTCATATTGAAATGGCTAGATGCCTCAATCACCCCACCCTTACTATCACTAATTTGATAACTAAACTGAATATCACCGTTGATATTTGCTTGCGGTTTAAAGACAAATATGCCGTTACCATTATTAATAAACGTACCTTGAGAACTTGTGAGATTTTGTACGACTAAATTGTCATTATCTACATCGTTAAAACCTTGTAATAACGATAATGTAGTTAACTGATAATCCGTGTCCTCTAAGCCGTCAGCCAATATAGCTGGCGTACTTACTAAACGTGGCGCATCATTAATTGACTTAACAGTTATCGTTTCTGTAATTGCCAAAACACCGCCTTGATTATCAATTACCTCATAAGTAATTGATGCCTGACCATTAAAGTCTTGTGCAGGTGTAAAAATAATTTGTTGGTTTTGATTTAGTGTAAAACTGCCTTGTCCCGAAGCTAAGCTGACATTACGAACAGTTAAATTATCTTTATCTAAATCCTGTACTCGCGATAAAACATCAATGACAACATCACCACTATCTTCATCTATTTCAAATGCAGAATTGTTGATTTGTGTAGGCGCACGATTGACATTACGCACATTTAAATCAAATTGTTGTGTCGTACTGAATACACCATCATTCGCTGTTAGTTTTAATGAAATCAAGCCTGCATCGTCAAACGAGGGTGCTAATGATATCGTTTTACTTGCTAGATCAAATGTTAACCATGTGGGTAGCGAGTTACCATTAGCCATTGTTAGGTTATAGGTTAATGTGTCGCCATCAACATCTATAAATGCATCATTAGGAACAACGTAAGATAATGTTTGCCCCTCATTAATACTAACAAATCCAATATTATTATTAATGACTGGTGCATCATTCACCGCATTGATCACAAAGCTATTGCTCGCTGAGGTTAAGCCATTGTTGCCATCACTCACTTGATAGCTTAACTGAACCGTGCCGTTGAAGTCTTTCGTTGGGTTAAAGCTATACGTGCCATTTTGATTATCCACAAGGCTGCCATTTGTCGCTTGTAGATTCACCACACTTAAAGTGCCACCATCCACATCACTAAAGCCTTGTAATAAATCACTGACCTGAATCGTGTACGACTGGTCTTCTGTGCCATTGGCTAAGACAACAGGCGTTGAGGGGGCAATCGGTGCGTCATTCACCGCATTGATCACAAAGCTATTGCTCGCTGATGTCAAACCATTGTTGCCATCACTCACTTGATAGCTTAACTGAACCGTACCGTTAAAGTCTTTGGTGGGGCTAAAGGTATAGCTGCCATTTTGATTATCCACAAGGCTGCCATTTGTCGCTTGTAGATTCACCACACTTAAAGTGCCACCATCCACATCACTAAAGCCTT
>NZ_CALETI010000072.1 GCF_937920075.1 uncultured Agitococcus sp. | reverse complement strand
TAACTGATAACTGATAACTGATAACTGATAACTGATAACTGATAACTGATAACTGATAACTGATATTACAAATTACACATTACGTTATATTTAGTACATTTTAAGGTAATAAAAGGCTATAGATGGTAGAAAAATGCTACTATATAGTAATTATTTAACATAATATACATTATGCGATTAATTATTGGTATTAAAATTTATGTTATATAACCAGATAATACTATGTGTTGTAATTTATATAATGGTGAGATATTTTATGACTACAAAAAATAATCTACATCAGGAATTTATCATGGACGATTTATCACCATCCGCTTTAAAAGCCATTTTACATTCAAAACGCGCCAATTTGTATTACTTAGAACATTGTCGAGTGATGCAAAAAGATGGCCGTGTTTTGTATTTAACCGAAGGCAAAGACGAAAATTACTACTGGAATATTCCTATTGCCAATACCACGGTGATTTTATTAGGCACAGGCACATCGATTACGCAAGCAGCTATGCGAATGTTGTGTAGCGCAGGTGTATTGGTCGGTTTTTGTGGTGGCGGTGGCACACCGTTATTTGCAGGCGCAGAAATTGAATGGCTTACGCCACAAAGTGAATATCGTCCTACGGAATATGTACAAGGCTGGTTAAGTTTTTGGTTTGATGCTGATAAACGTTTAGCGGTTGCTAAAACTTTTCAACAAGCTCGAATTGATTATATTCGTCATGTATGGGGCAAAGATAAAGACTTAAAAGATAACGGTTTTTATGTTGATGATGCAGATATTGAACACGCTTTATCGGGTTTTGCTAAAAAAATTCCTGTGCTAGATAAAGTAGGTGACTTGTTGTTGGCTGAGGCACAAACCACCAAACAGCTTTATAAAAGTGCTGCGACACGTTGCAAATTAGCTTTTGAGCGTAACCCCGAACAAGGCGATTTGGCCAATGATTTTTTAAATCATGGTAATTATTTGGCTTATGGTTTGGCTGCAACGACGTTATGGGTGTTGGGCATTCCACATGGCTTTGCGGTGATGCACGGTAAAACGCGGCGTGGTGCATTGGTGTTTGATGTGGCCGATTTGATTAAAGATGCCATTGTACTGCCCTACGCTTTTATTTGTGCCAAAGAAAAAGCCACCGAACAAGAATTTAGACAGCAAATTTTGCAAAAGTTTACTGAGCATAAGGCGTTGGATTTTATGTTTGAGCAGGTTAAACAAGCGGCTATAGGCATTAAGGATTAACCATGATTGTCACCTTTATTAGTCAATGTGACAAAAAAGCTATCAACCGTACCCGCCGTGTGTTGGATGCCTTTGCTAATCGTATTGGTGATAACACGTGGCAAACGGTGATTACCGAAGATGGCTTACTGGCTGTTAAACAATTATTAAGAAAAACCGTGACTAAAAACACTGCCGTTGCTTGTCATCGACAACGCTCACGCTTGCGTAGTGAGTTGGTGTGGATTGTAGGAAATAGAAATAAGTTTAATAAAGAAGGTGTTGTGCCTGTGAATAGCACAAAGAAAAGCATTTTACATAATGAATGGGAAAATAACTGGGCATATCTACCACTGATTAAAGCTCTAGTGAGTGTTGCCGCTTTATTACATGATTGGGGCAAAGCCACCCTACTTTTTCAACAAAAACTGCAAAAAAGTAGCAAAGAAGGCGACCCATTACGCCATGAATGGGTATCTTGTTTATTGCTCAATGCTTTAATTGAGCAATCAGGCGATAAAAAAGACGATACCGCTTGGCTATCCTTACTGAGCAATAACACATGGAATGAAGCACAATTACAAGCACTTACAAGCCAAAATATTGCTAAACCCTTAGATAATTTACCGCCACTTGCTCAATGGGTGGCTTGGTTGATTGTGACTCATCATAGATTACCTAGAGAAAAAGAACACACAGGGTGGAACGGCGAAGAAACTAACAGTATTTCCGAGCTATTAAATTGTATTGATGCAAATTGGGGTTATAAAAATGAGCAAAACTATCAACAACGCCTAGAAGACTGTTTTAATTTTCCGCACGGTTTATTGAGCCAATCAAGATCGGAAGAGC
>NZ_CALETI010000071.1 GCF_937920075.1 uncultured Agitococcus sp. | reverse complement strand
GCGCGAATACGGCTGGCGCACAGGCGGCAAAAGTCAAACATAACTTACAACTCTCGCAAAACCTACCTATTGCACAACAAATGGCTCAGCAAGTGCGAGAGGCTTTATTGGCTCATCCTTTATTTGTGTCTGCCGTATTGCCTAAGCAATTATTATTACCGTTGTTTAATTGTTATCAACAGGGAGGGCATTTTGGTAATCATGTCGATGGTGCGATTCAATACGAAGCTTTAACACGTTTTCCTGTTCGTACCGATGTCTCAACCACTGTTTTTTTATCAGAGCCTGATGAGTACGAAGGTGGCGAGTTGATTATTGAAGATACTTATGGCAGTCATGAGGTAAAATTGGCAGCAGGCGATGCGATTGTTTACCCTGCGACCAGTTTACATCGGGTTGAGCCTGTAGAAAATGGTCAACGTTTTGCAGCGTTTTTATGGTCACAAAGTATGGTCAAAGATAATACGCAACGACAACTGTTATTTGATTTGGATATGACTATTATTCGTTTGCGTCAGCAATTACAAGACAGCCAAGATGTTTTGGCATTAACCAATCACTATCATAATTTATTAAGGCAATGGGCTGAATGATGGCATTATCGGTTTCTAAAGATAAGCTAATTACTTTAGTGGTGGTGCTATTTGTACACAGTGTGGCTTTATATTGGGCGACACGACTAAATGTATTGCCGCCTGCACCTACTCCCCAAGAAGTAGTCATGCAAGCAGTAGTGATTATGCCTGTTGCCTTGCCGACTAAACCCGTAGAGCCTTTACCTCAACCTACACCGCCTAAATCTGTGGTTCAACCTAAAGAGCAGCTACAGCCGATTGTACAAAAAACGCCTGTTTTACCGCCCTCCGAAAAAGCCATCACCCTTGAAAAAACAGTTATGGTCGAAAAAAATGAACCAATTGTTGAAAAAGCTAGCCCAACGCATGTTGTTAATGAACCACCTGTTGTGAGTAAAGTTGAGGCTGCGCCTGAGCCTGAGCCAGTAGTGATTCCGCCACGCAGTGATGCGAGTGGTTTAAATAATCCCAATCCAACTTATCCTGCCATGTCTAGACGTTTGGCCGAACAAGGCAAAGTGTTATTAGAAGTGCTGATTTTGGCTAATGGTACAGTGGGCGAGATTAAGCTTAAACAAAGTAGTGGTTTTAAACGTTTAGACGATGCTGCCTTACAAACCGTAAAACAATGGCGGTTTCAACCTGCCAAGCGTGGTAATCAGGCGATTGATTATTGGTATATACAGCCTATTTCTTTTTCTTTAGATACCTAATTTAGAGTTTATATTATGATTAATGACAATCCTTATGGCGTAATGGCAATTTGGGAACAAGGCGATATGGTGATGAAGTCAGTTGCCTTATTGTTGTTGACTATGTCGATTATTTCTTGGTATGTGATTATTAGTCGAGCATGGCAAGTAGTTAAACTCAGAACCATTGTCAAAAATAGTAGTGCTTTTTGGCATAGTCAAAGTTTTGAGCAAGGCTTAGAGTTGTTAGAGAAAAATAAACCAAATACGTTTAATCCTTTTGTGAGTTTGGCTTTAAATGGCCAAGATGCCGTTGAACATCATGAGCAAAGTAAACAGGATTTGCATGGCCAAATTAGTTTAACCGAATGGTTAAAAGAAACTTTGCGGGCAGATATAGAAGAAAGTGCCGAAAAAATGCAGGCGGGATTACCTGTTTTAGCCTCAGTGGGTTCGACTGCACCGTTTGTGGGATTGTTTGGGACGGTTTGGGGAATTTATCATGCCTTAGTTGGCATTGGTGCATCTGGCCAAGCAAGTATTGATAAAGTGGCAGGGCCTGTTGGCGAAGCATTGATTATGACTGCTTTTGGCTTGGCAGTAGCTATTCCAGCAGTGTTAGGTTACAACACCTTAACACGCTCTAATAAAGCGATTATCAGTAAATTACAACGTTTTGCTCGTCAATTACATGCCTATTTCTTAACAGGCTCACCACGTAAGGGAGCGGTTTAAGATGTCGTTTAACCTAGATGATGACGATGAGATCATGAGTGAAATCAATATGACGCCCTTGGTGGATGTCATGTTGGTGTTATTAATTATTTTTATTATTACTGTGCCTGTATTGACGCATTCAGTAAAAGTGGATTTGCCTAGGGCAAACAATCAGCCTAATCAAATACAAAATGAGCCAATTACTATTTCGGTTAATAAACAAGGCCAAATTTATTGGAATGAGAGTTTGATAGATCAGACTCATCTCAGTCAAAAATTGCAACAAATTGCTCAACAACAACCACAACCAGAAGTTCATATTCGTGGTGACAGAAAGGTTGAGTATGAATATGTAATGCAAGTGATGGCAGAAGCCCAACGCAATGGCGTGCAAAAGTTAGGTTTTATTACTGAACCAAAATCTTAATGATTTCGACTACGCTCAATGATCTCAACTCTGTACCCTGAGCGCAGTCCCGCGGTTAGACTTGGCTAACCATACGCAAAAAATACAGATAAATTTTGGTTTTAGTGCTTTGTTTTTTGAGAAAAATTTATGAAATTAAAATCTTATTGGCCTATGACCTTAGGTTTAACCATACAACCTGTGTTGGCCGAAGCGGTATTACCCGAAGTGACAGTAAAGGGAACTATAGATGTTCAAGAAGAGCGAAGGATGGCGTCAGCCGCTAAAACAATTATTGATCGTAAGGAAATCGAAGCAACAGATGCAAGTACGGTTGCTGAATTATTAAATAAATTACCCATGACAGGCATGTTTATGGAACCTCCTATGGGTGGTGTGCCAAAACGTGGTCAAGGTGGGCGCCCACAAAATCGAAATATGCCACAAATTTTAGTCGATGGTCAGCCTTTAGGTGGCGGTAGTAATATGGGAACGGTGATGCGTTTGCCTGTAGAGTTGATTGAACGAGTGGAAATTATTCGCAATAGTACGCCTGAATTTTTGGTCACCAGCCCTGCTGGAGTCATTAATATTATTTTGAAGGATGTTCCCAAACAACTAACGCGAAATGCAAAACTAACAAGCTTTGTTGCTGATGACAGATTGGGAGTACGTGCTGATGGACAATATGGTCAAAGCCAAGATAACTATGGCTATTTATGGGCGGCAGCAGCAGATAGCAAACCACAAATTGGCGAACGGATAACCACAATTAACGATATTAGCCAAGCACAAAATAGCAAAGAGACAACACAACAAACAGGACGTGATAATAATTTATCTGTGTCACCTAGATTTAATTTGAAGCTACAAAATAATCAACAAATTATTATCAGTCCTTTTGTTGCCTATAACCAAGATCAGCGCGACGCCTACACTCAACGTAGTCTTAATATTGTCAATCAAGAGTTAGACAGCAATGATGGCGAGCGTTTAACAGGGCGTTTAATCACCGAATGGAAACAACAAGGCCAACAAAATAATGAGCAAAGTATTAAGTTATTTGTTCAAGCTGAAGATGAAAATACCGATAAAACTACTTATCAAACATTACAAACAGCGAATCAATTAACATATCAAGAAAATACCGATCGTACTGAAAGAGAGCTTGCTTTGGATGGCCGAATCAAAAGTATTTTTTTAGAAACACATATTGTTAGCTCTGGTTTTGAATGGCGCACCAAAAACACTAAAGAACAATTATTTAAACAGCAATTATTAAGCAATGACTCCAATATTAAAGAGCAACGCATGGCATTATGGTGGCAAGATGAATGGTTGCTGTCAGAAAAACATACCGTAACTTATGGCCTACGTTGGCAACAGTTTGATAATCAAATTAATGATACACAACAAGGCTTTATTGAACAAAAAGAAGACACATTTGCGCCTTCTATTCATTATTTATGGCAACCCAATGAGCAGTGGAATATTAGAGCTAGTTTAGCTCAACATCAGCGTCCTGCACGTGCGAGTGAGCTAAGTTCCGTGATTCGTACCGCATCAGGTGTTAATAGTTCTAGTAATCCTGATCGGGCAGGTAATCCACAATTAGCCAATGAAAAGCAATATAGTGTTGAATTGGGTATTGAACATTATTTGCCACAAAAAGCAGGCAATCTGTCTTTATCGGTGTTTGAACGTCAAGTGAGTGATTACGTGCAGCGTTTGACATTGCTCGAAAATAGTCGTTGGTTGGAACGCCCTTATAATGTGGGTGATGCACGTTTGCGTGGCATATTATTTGATAGCAAAGTGCAACTTAATGCTTTAGAGCTAGCTAATATCACCTTACGGAGTAGTTATGCCTATAGTCAAAATACCTTAACGGATGCTGTGGCTAATTTAGGAGCTGGTGAAGGAGATCGTCAAACGGCAAGTTTGGGCATTGAGTACAAATTTAATAATCTGACATTGGGTTCATCTGCGAATTATATTTCTGCGATTGATAAAGAAAGTAGTGCAACGGTTCGCCAAGAGCAAGGTTCGCAAAAATCAGCCAATGCTTATGTGGGTTATAAAATAAATAAGCAATTTAATATGCGTTTTTCGGTGAATAATTTATTGGCAGGCGATAGAACAGACACATTATATGAGTATGATGCACAAGGCCAATTAAAACGTGTTGAGCAAGATGTGATGAAAACTTATGCCAATGTGATTTTAAGTGTTGATGGACGTTGGTGATACGAGCGGCAGAATTCCCTCTCCTATTAGGAGAGGGCTAGGGTGAGGTCTTAATTAGACCGTGCAGCTAACCATTCACCCACTTTTGGCCAAACGTCTTGTGGGGCTTTGCTACCCGACAAAATGCCCATATGACCACCAGAAACAACGATAAATTCTTTATCTGTTGAACTCACATGATCCATTAAAGTTTGTACGGCTGCTTTAGTGACCATGTTGTCGCTTTTGCCTGCTCCTGCCAATAACGAACATTGAATATCAGCCAAACGCACTTCTGTTTTACCTAATTGCATATATCCTTTGGCTAATTCATTATCAATCCAAATACGTACCATCATGTCTTGGACAATACCACCTGGATAGGCAACCATTTTGTCTAAGAAAGCAGAGGTCGTCGCATGATTAATGACAAATTGACGATCAGCCAATTTAACAACCAATTCCCAATAGCCCATTAAACTGCCAACGGGATTAGTCATTTTAAAGCCAACCACATTCGCCCAACCTGGTGTATGCAAAAGTTGAGGATTGAGGTTGTGAATACGGAAACCTGTATTTTTGCGTACCCATTCGGCACGACGTTCAATAAATTGATACACCTTACCAATTGCACCTGAAGCATGGCTGTTGATGGGTGTGCCTAAAATCACTAAGTTGCGAATATCAGGGTCATGGGTGAGTGCGGTATAACATAAGGTAAAAATGCCACCCATGCTCCAACCGTGTAAAGATAGCTCTTTTTGGCCGCTATGCTCTCGAACTTTAGCCAAAAATTCGGGCATAAATTCAGTGACATAGGTGCTTAAATTGTAGTGAGTATGTTTGCGCGTTGGCATACCCCAATCAATTAGATACACATCAAAGCCTTGGGCTATGTAATATTTGACTAAACTACGACTAGGAAATAGGTCATAAATTAACATGTTTACCGCTAAAGGCGGCACAATGACTAAGGGAACTTTGTGGCGTTTTTTGTTGACCGTTGTGACTGTGTCATCAACTAAAATTTCGTCTTCGGTTAAGGGTAAGTAGTGACGTAACTTTACCAAACCATTATCGTGTAACACATCATAAGGTGTTTGATCGGCCAAGACTAAATCACGAGCGCGAAACAAACGGTCACTGGCATTGTTTAGAATGCGGCGTGTGGGTTTTGGCAAGAGTTTGCTAGATTTGGCGAGGAACGGTGTCATTGTGCTAATTCTCGGAATTAGTGAGTAAAATATAAAACTAACGTATTTTAAAAGTAAGCACACTGACTATAAAAACATTTTATGTGGACAGATAGGTCAGATTGACAGTTGAGGCCAAAATTACACATTATTATGTGAAAGTTTTCTAACCTCTGCCGATGTGGCGTATTTCATATTCATTGTTAGGTTCGATATTATTTTCTATACCAATTATTTCAGCTAATTCAATAAACAAATAAGTTCTAGTTGTTTTGTATCCATTTATAAAGCTATGCTCGTTTAATAAAAGGAATTCTTCATCAATATGTCCATTATAATAAACTGTTCCACAACTGCTTGTTGTGGAGAACCTTATATTTGGCGCGGATATTTCATAGGCACCTTTTGAGATGAAAGAATTAGAACAATTAAGCCATCTTATAGTTTGTTCTGGATTGCCTGTGCTTGAAGCAGCTAATACAATAC
>NZ_CALETI010000070.1 GCF_937920075.1 uncultured Agitococcus sp. | reverse complement strand
TTGTTGGCTGGGTATTTGTCGCACTTGACGTAGAGTTAGGGTTGATTAACGATGATAGTTTTATGCTACGGCGCAGGAACAAACACAACAGCGATGATTGTGGGATTGGCTGCAAGAAATATAACGCCTGATTTGATTGTGATGGCGGATACTGGAGCGGAACGTCCGCACACATACGCGCATATTGAGTTGATGCAAGAATATTTGCGGATGATTGACTTCCCAAAAATTACGATAGTTAAGAAAGTTGACAAAAACGGTGATGTTTTAACGCTAGAAGATGACTTGCTAAAACAAAAAGCATTGCCATCTGTTGCTTATGGATTTAAAACCTGCTCGCAGAAATACAAAACGCAACCAGTTGATAAGTTTTTGAATAACCATCCTGACGCAATAGCGGCTTGGAAGCGTGGAGAGAAGATAACCAAGTTAATTGGTTTTGATGCTGACGAAGCACATAGGGCAAAGGATTATGACGATGCAAAGTACAAAGTAGAATTTCCGCTAATTGAGTGGGGATGGGGGCGAGATGAGTGCATAAGCGAGATTAAGAAAGAAGGCTTACCATTGCCTTCTAAATCTTCATGCTTTTTTTGCCCTAACATGAGGCCGCATGAGATTATGGAATTAAACGCGCTTTACCCTCATTTAGCAGAGCGTGCGCTAAGAATGGAGGCAAACGCAGAATTAACGACAATTAAAGGGCTTGGCAGACGATTTGCTTGGTCTGATTTATTGCGACAAACTTCTATGTTTAACGATATGTACGAGTCGGCCATGCCATGTGGCTGCTATGATGGGGATTGAACTCTAACTAAACCGCGTAAGGCGTAACGCCCTACAAATATTTTTAACAAAACTTACACGATAACGTCAAAAAGTGCAATGACAGCATGGGGCGTTATCGCACTTGACGCAGGAGTTAGGCAATGCGCGTTTTATTAGCTTGTGAAGAATCGCAAGCAGTTTGTAAAGAGTTTAGAAAGTTAGGGCATGAGGCTTATTCTTGCGATATTCAGCCTTGCTCAGGTGGCCATCCTGAATGGCACTTACAGCAAGATGTAACTGAGTTGTTACAACAAGATTGGGATATGATTATTGCATTTCCTCCTTGTACCGATTTAGCCGTGAGCGGGGCAGCATGGTTTGAGCAAAAACGTAAAGATGGGCGGCAAAAAGCGAGTATTGATTTTTTCATGTTATTTGCAAACGCTAAATGTGAAAAAATAGCTATTGAAAATCCTGTTGGTATTATGTCAACGATATGGCGAAAGCCTGACCAAAAGATTCAACCGTGGCAGTTCGGGCATGAAGCACAAAAAACAACTTGTTTATGGTTAAAAGGACTGCCGCCGCTTCAACCAACAAACATTGTTGGAAAAGGTGAGTTTATAACACATAAAAGTGGTAAAACTAGACCTAAGTGGTTTGCTGATGCTTTTAAGTTGCCACCCGATGAACGTAGGAAAGTTAGAAGTAAGACATTTGAGGGGATTGCAAAAGCGATGGCTGAACAGTGGGCAGGTAATGCCTAACACTAACAATAAGAGGACGCGCCCTCTTTTAAAACTTAATTAACGTAGTAGTCAGCTAGGGTGCGTTCCTGCTTGATTGTGATGTTAGACCGCAGAGGTGGTTAAGATGAACTGGATTGATGTAAATGAAAAGTTGCCCGAAGTTGGAATAGATAGTGTTTATGGCAGCGCATGGGTGCTAGTTTCGTATGTTTTTGATGGTAAGCATTACAACACGTTAGGCAAATACATTAAAACGCCTGCCCCGTATTGGATTGATGTACATAGAGACAAGCTAGAAAAAATTACCCATTGGATGCCATTACCTGAGCCTCCCTCAATTGTTGGGGGTGTTGACCCATTCGAGTTGGACTTGCTAACTAAGGTCTAACTACTCGCATAACGCGCAAGTACCCACAAGGATATTTTAATTTGCATTGTAAGCGGCTAGGTACTTGTCGCTGTTGATGCGAAAGTTAGGTTTGGAGGTAAAACAATGCAAGTTTCTTTTGATTTTTTTACAGAGCAAACAAAAATTGTAAAGCGCGAAAAGCGCAAATATTTGGAAGCAAGACAGGACTGGCAACGTGCGCCTAAAATTATTGTAACCGAAGAATATATTGCTTTGGACAAAAAACTTGAGCCGATTGAGGAGGAATTATTTGATTTAATAAAAAAAATGCCTTTGGCTGTTGAAAAGAGAATAAAAGGAAAAATTTGTGTTATACCAAGTGGGTTAAAAACAGATGAAGA
>NZ_CALETI010000069.1 GCF_937920075.1 uncultured Agitococcus sp. | reverse complement strand
GGGAAATTTAAAGAAAAATATTAAAAAATTAGTGTACAAGTGTTGACTTATTTTTGGGTTGGGTTATATTAAGTGCACAAATGTTCACTTATTTGCGTAGGAGCGAAGAACATGACAGCACTGAATCCCGTTATTGGTCGTTTTGTTGGTAGCGTTAAAGAAGATTGGCTCGATTTTATGTTGGCACATATTGATCCAATGCTCACTGTAAAACGTGTTTTGGCAAAAGTGGTTGCTATTACTGATGAAACACAAGATATCAAACGTTTTGTTTTACAACCCAATAAACATTGGCAGGGGTTTCAGGCTGGTCAGTTTGTCAGCGTGCGCATCATGATTAACGGTAGCTTTCATGAGCGTTGTTATAGCTTGGTTAGCGCACCAACAGACTCTGTTATTGAATTAGGCATTAAACGTCAGCCTAAAGGAAAAGTATCTAATTGGATGCACGATAACTTAAATATCGGTGATGTGATTGAATTAGGTGCTGTGGGTGGTGACTTTAAGTTGCCAGAAACATTACCAAGCAAAATGTTGTTAATTGCCGGTGGTAGTGGTGTTACACCCATTTATAGCTTGTTAGTTGAAGCGTTAAAGCGTCAACCAAATGCTGATATTACTGTGGTTTATTATGTAAACACAGATAGAGATTTAGCCTTTGGTAATGAAATGGTGGAATTGGCAACTAAGCATCGTTCTTTAAAACTACAGTATGTTTTAGCTACTAGTGGTGATGCAGGACGTTTTAGCCATAAACAATTAGCCGATGTTTGTCCTGATTTTACCGAGCGTCATACCTATTTATGTGGTCCACAAGGCTTAATGGGTGCAGTAACCAAAGTTTGGGCTGAACAAGGTATTAGCGAAAAATTAACCCAAGAAGTATTTGGTTTGCCTGCTGTTGACCCTAACAAACCCGTCAACGAAATGCCAATTACCTTACGCCGTAGTCAGCAATTATTGTTAAACACTAAACCAACGTTATTGGAAAGTGCTGAAGCTGGTGGTGCAAAACCTGCTTATGGTTGCCGAATTGGCATGTGTAAAACCTGTAGTTGTACCAAAGTATCTGGTGTTGTGCGTGATGTGATTACAGGTGCGATTGATGATCAGCCAAATACGCAGATTCGTATTTGTGTGACTGAAGCTTTAAGCCCTGTGACTTTAGATATTTAAGTAAGTTTTCTCCCAATAAAGGGCGAGAAACAGACAAACTGAATTAAGATTAAGAGAGAATTATCATGTCAACGATTAGCAAAAGCCGTGATTTAAGCTTAGAAGAAATTGAAGCCTTTGGTGCAGAGTTAGATGCTTTACGCAAAGAAACGATGGCCAGTTTAGGCAAAAAAGAAGCTGACTATATTTATGGTGTGCGTAACTTTGTGCGTTACACCGAAATTGCAGGTCGTACTTCCTTAATGTTGGGTTGGTTGCCACCATTCTGGTTGGCAGGTACAGCGATTTTGGGTGTTTCTAAAATTGTTGAAAATATGGAATTAGGCCACAACGTTATGCACGGTCAATATGACTGGATGAATGACCCAACATTGCGTGGTAATGACTACGAATGGGATACCGTATGTACCGCAGATAACTGGAGACATACTCACAACTTTATGCATCATACTTATACCAACGTTCGTGGTATGGATCATGACATCGGTTATGGCGTATTGCGTTTGTTTCCTGAACAAAAATGGGAATCACGCTTTTTAGCAAACCCATTAATGGCAGCTATCTTAGCGGTGACTTTTGAATGGACATTGGCTTTACAATCTTTAGAGTTAGAAAAATTAATCAGCAAAGAAAAAACCTTTGCTCAAGTGCGTGAAGAATTTAAGCCAATTTGGGCAAAAATGCGTAAGCAATTCACCAAAGATTATATTTTCTTCCCGTTAATTGCTGGCCCAATGTTTATTCCTGTGATTACAGGGAACTTTTTTGCCAATATGATTCGTAACGTTTGGGCATTCTCGATTATTTTCTGTGGTCACTTTACTGAAGATGCCGAGACTTTCCCAATCGAAGTGTTAGAGAACGAAACACGTGGCCAATGGTACTTACGTCAATTACGTGGTTCTAGTAACTTAACAGGCGGCAAAATTATGGACTATATGTCTGGTAACTTGAGCCATCAAATTGAACATCATATGTTTCCTGATGTACCGGGTATGCGTTATGCCGAAATGTCGGTAAAAGTACGCGAAATTTGTGAACGTTATGGCCAACACTACAATACAGGTTCGTTTACTAAACAATTTTCCACCGTAGTAAAACGTATTTTTAAATATGCTTTACCGTTTGGTCGTAAAGTTGAAGATGCAAGAGCCGAAACCATTGTGGCTAAAGCAGCAAAAGTAACGCCAATTAACGCAAAAACAGCTACTATCAACAGCATAGCGGCCTAAGTTTTGACTAAGCTATACATCTACTGACTGACAGGGATTGTTTTAATGGATTAGATTTTGCAATAACAAGGCTTACACGTTTTTAACAGAATGAATTTTGTTTGTACAATGTGTAAGTTCAATTTTTATTGAACATAGTTTCTGTTTTCTGGTTCAGGGGCTATGGGTAAGTAGCGCAAAATAAAGTCAGAATTTGTGGTGCTGTACAGATAAATAGATGTATAGTGAAGTCAAATTCTAAAAACCTCAGGGCTTACGCATTTTATCAAAAGCTTGTATTTAATGAAGTCTAAACAGGCGCGTAGTCCCTAACTTAGCGGAGATTTAACATGAGCAAAACCTTGACTCGTTTAGAAGCCTTAAAAGATTTAGTTCAGCAAGCGATTGATACCGGTGCAACCTCGGTTGAGCAAATTCATAAAACGATTGCTGCATTACCTTTAGCTGTTTTAGAAAAACAAGGTTTGTTGGATGTAGATAGCGAAAAGCGTGATGAATTGTGGGATAAAAGTTTTGGTCAGGTGTACGAAGCCATACGCCGTGTTAATCAAGAAGTGGGTGAGTTAGCAACACAAGCCTTTGAAGCCATAGAAGATCAAATGATTATTCAAAAAAATATTGCTGAGGCTGAAGCAGCAAAAGTAGAAAAACAAAAGATTGAATCACCTGTAGCGGTTGAACCCAAATCTAAAGTAGTTTAAAGATATTAGGACTTAGGTGAAAACCTAAGTCCTTTTGCTTTATACGATACTAAACGTTAAACCTGCTTTTGCTTCTAAACGATCAATTAAACGTTGACCAAGCGCAGTGCTTGGTGTCCAAAAACCGCCTTTTTTATCAGTTTTGCTAATATCAGTTGCCAAACAAACGGCTGCTTCACCCAACATTTTTGCGGTAGAACCATAACCAGGGTCACGGTCGCCAGTCACTTTTGCGGTTAAGCGTTGGCCATTATTGGTTAAACCAATTAAACGAATATCATAAAAGCCTTGTTCTTGCTGTTTAGGAGTAGGGCCTTCACCTGCTTGGGGAACAATTTTTTGCAAAATACGGCGTGTGGGTGGAATGACTGCCGCCGCAACAAAACCTGCTAAGCCAACCGATGCACCAACTGCGACTGCTCCTGCAATAAGTCCTTTGCCTGTGAGCATGGTTTCGTCATAGATAAATTGTGTGCCATAAGCATAATTGCTTAAAGCATTACTACGATGTACCACTTTGGTGTTAATCCCTGCCATGACAAATGGTGCAGACCAAGCCCCAGCATCTTTATCATATTGAGCAAATTGTAAATTGGGTTGTTTGGGTTTTTGTTGGTTTGATGGTGGACATAAAGCATAAGGATTAGCCATGACTTTACGCAAACTAGGATTTTTGGAAAGCTCGCTAAACAACTCCATCATACTGGCAACTGTGCCACCCGAAAAACCACCACGAATCGCTTTCACTCTTAATTTGACTTGGGAGCAAGTTTGCCCCAAACGTTGTTGAGCTTGTTGTTGTAAATAAAATGTACCTAAATCGGAAGGAATAGAGTCAAAACCACAACAATGAACAATACGCGCACCACTGGCTTGGGCGGTTGATTCGTATTGTTCAATCATGCGCGCAATCCATTGTGGTTCGCCTGTTAAATCACAATAATCTGTGCCTAATGTGGCACACACTTTAACTAAGCTAGAGCCATACAAGGCATAAGGACCAACCGTTGATACCACAACTTTAGTTTGTTGACACATGGCTTTAAGGGCAGATTCGTCTTGAGCATCGGCAATAATTGTTGTTAATTGGCTAGCTCCTGAACCTAAATTTTGTTTTAATTCATTTAGTTTACTTGCCGAACGTCCTGCAATTGCCCATTTTAATTGTTGATTAACACCGTAATTTTGCACTAAATAACGAGTTAATAATTGGCCAACAAAACTGGTTGCGCCATAAACGACTAATTGATATTGCGACATAGATAAAACTCTTGGGATAAATTTAACAAGGGTTTTAGCCTAATTTTTGCCAATAAACAAGTTATACAATATTTTTAGAGAGGACATAAATAATGACTAATTCAACCAAGGCTGATTTGTTGTTGGTGATAGTGACATTATTAGCCGCAGTCAGTTGGATTATGTCTAAAGAAGCGGTAATGATTATGCCGCCGTTATTATTTATGGGCTTACGTTTTTTATTGGCTTCGGGATTATTGGCGGTGATTGGTTGGCAACATTTGCGTCAATTAGATGCGTATGCGATTAAGCGCAGTATGGTCGCAGGTTTGGTGTTTGCTTTGGGTATGAGTTTGTGGGTGATGGGTTTGTTTACAGGCACACACGTTGGCGAGGGCGCGTTTTTAACCAGTTTGGGTGTGGTGTTAGTACCTGTTGTGGGGCGGCTGTTTTTTGGTGAGAAGCAAACGCGTAGTAATTGGCTAGCGTTGCCTTTTGCTATTGTTGGATTAGCTTTGTTGTCGTTAAAAAATGGTTTTAATCCCGAAGTGGGGCAGTGGTTTTATGTGACCGCAGCTTTTGTGTTTGCGTTGTTTTATCGGTTAAATACCTTAGCCGCTAATCAAACGGTGCGCCAATTAGCTAATGGTCAACAACAAGTGGTCGCAGGTGTGCCACCAATTGCTTTAACGTCCATTGTGTTGGCGATGGTGGGCATAGTGGCCAGTATTATTTCCTTGGTTTTTGAACCGTGGCAAAAAACGATGGCTGAGTTTTCGGGAGCAATGTTTGGGTGGATTGTGGCGAGCGCGATTATTGGCACAGCGGCACGCTTTTTAATTCAAACCTATGCCCAAAGTTTG
The DNA here is from genome assembly GCF_937920075.1 of uncultured Agitococcus sp. Taxonomy (GTDB): domain Bacteria; phylum Pseudomonadota; class Gammaproteobacteria; order Pseudomonadales; family Moraxellaceae; genus Agitococcus. The sequence goes on along the minus strand of NZ_CALETI010000069.1, from coordinate 39,252 downwards.
TCGCAGCATACGCATGGCGTGGTGATTTTGGTGGTTGAGCCTGTGTGGGTGGCGTTGTTGGCGGCGGCTTGGTATGGCGAGCAAATGTCTGGCCAACAATTAGTGGGTTGTAGTTTGATTTTGTTGTCGTTATTGGTGAGTCGCGCCAAAGCGTTAAAAGCGTTGTTAAGGTTGGAGGGATGATTCACAAAACCCATCATGTTGATTTGGTTAATAAAAATGTAGGTTTCCTTCGTCAATCCACGCTACCTTACTGCATACAGGCTACTCGCTACGCAGGAGCAAAAGAATAATTAAACACCTATCATTAATGTTTCATAAGAAATATTAAGACCATCATGCAGACGTTTCATCATCTTTAAACTCAGACCACGTTTACGATTTAACACTTCTGACACTCGACTTTGCCCACCCAAATAAGGCTCTAAATCTTTATTGGTTAACCCTTTTTCAAGCATTCTATATTTAATAGCTTCTATGGGGTCGGGTTGATGAATAGGATAATATTGATTTTCATACGCCTCTATCAGTGTGACTAAAATATCTCGTTCATCTGCTTCAGGACTGCCATCTATAGCTTGAAAAATAGACTCTAAACGAATAAAAGCCGCTGTTAAGTCATCATCATTACGAATAGGTTTAATATTCATTGACCGTCTCCACATTAATTTTGTCGTACTCTGCATGAGTACCAACAAATTTAACCCAAACAATAGCAGCTTGATATTGCACTTCAACCACTAGGCGATATTTATTGCCACCAATATTAAAAACAACTCTGTTATTGCCACAAATACTGGCATTTGCCGCATATTGTTTTATATCATGCGGAGTACGCCAATCTGCTTTTATTGCATCGTGATACCATAGTTCTAAAGGAGTTTTAGCATCTTCTTTGCCTGTTTTTTGCCAAAATTGGCATAAAGAGCGTCGTGCAATAACGCGCATAAATGTTCTCTATGGTGTCTTTAGTAGTAGTTTATCCCAAAAATGGATTTTTGCAATATGTGATGCTGTTTGATTATGAGGTTCTTTATTTTATTAGCTGGTAGGATGGGTTGAGGAACGAAACCCATCATCTTGATTTGGCTAATAAATCGTGGGTTTCCTTTGTCAACCCACGCTACGTCACTGGCTTTCATGCCGAGCCTGCTTCCAGCCTCAGCATATAAGTCTAGATAAAAATCCTCGCCTGTCATTTCCTCTATTTCATAAGGCTGCACTAATTTTGCTTTTTTTAGTGCATCAATAACGAATTTTGGCGACTCTGATAACGGCTTATCCCACAACAACATGGTGTCATCTTCTGGAATGTTTACTTCGTAAAGTTGACCATCTTCATGGTTAAAAAGCTCATTATGTAAAATAGTTAAGATTGTTAAAACGTCTTGTTGTTCTTTTGTTTTGTTCTCTACATTATGTGTTAGATAAGAGTACGCAAAAGACACTGAACCATGTTTTCTCATTTCCATTATTGCTGAATGTACAATCCTCCTGTTGAATCCATAATAACTTGTCAAATCATTAACAAGATTATCGGCATTTCCATCGGTAAAACTGTATTTTTTGCCCTTAAAAAGAACAGTAGTTAAATCAGGTGCTGTTAAATTCTTTCTATACCACTCTGACACCGCTTTTTTACTAGCAAAATACAGTCCCCAACCATAAGCCTGTGCGCCCTCTCCTTTGCCCAAATGCTCAAGACTGAATTTGTCAAATTTGTGTGGCGAACCATGAAAAACGGCTTGACGTAACGCCTCAGCAGGAATGTCTTTATCGTTCATCGACTGATGAATTTTAAGAATACCTTTACTCTCAAGTAATTCAACAATGCGCTTACCAAAACGACTAATGAGTTTGTCGCGTACTTGGGTGATTGTTCTGTCGCCAACTGTTGAAGATTGGCTAAACTTGCCACCTGTCTCAAATTTATTGACAACGTCGGATGGTATGAGTATATTTTGCTTAGAAGCCTTGCTATCTACTACTCCCACATGGGCAGTTTTTGACTGTCCTAAGAAGTGGGGAAGCGTAGAATTTGCAGGGCTTTTGTTTTTGTTAATAGGCGGATTCAAGCAGCAAGTGCGACAGTATAAAAATTAGCCATGACCTGACTTGGAGTAAACCAGCCTAGTGATTTTCTAGGTCGGTTATTAAGAGCCTCTTCAATAGCTTGAATTTGAGTGTCCAAGACAGTATCAAAAGCAGACGATTTAGGCAAATACTGACGAATTAAACCATTCGTATTTTCGTTTCTCGCACGTTGATTAGAGCTAGGTAGCCTGTGTGAAGTGCAACGTAACACAGGGTAATAAATTTATACTGTATTCCGCTAGGCTGCATACAGGCTACGCGATAATCGCATAAGTCGTCACGCTACCGCACCTCACTCGCTGCTTTACACTGTTGATAATGCACATCAATTTCGTCAACAAATCCATTATTAAACGTAAATTGCAAACAACCATAAGCCATCGTGTAAAAATAATCACCACGACGAGTAAACGCAGGTTGACCATAACGAGCCACAACAAGCTCTTGGCTTTGCTGCAATAGATTTGGGGTAACAGAGCCTTTAAAGTCGCGCCGTACCTCAATAAAGTTATTACCTGTGTACATAAAAAAATTATGATTTAAAAAGAATACACCGCCACCGTAGTTATAACTCTCGCCATCAGGGGTATCACCTGTTGCACAAGGGAGTGCGTTTTTAACCTCTTGTTGGCTAGCTGTCGCCTTTAAACCATTTAAAGTACCTTTATCCAAATCAAAAACAATACGCTCACAACCTGAATACGTTAATTTCTCAGGCAAGCGCAAAGAGTCCAAAACGGCTGTGCTTTTTTTCGGTTTTAGCTGCAAAGAGTCATAAATGCTTGTGCCATTAGGATTGTTTTCGCGTTCTTTTTGCATATCGTCTACAGACATATCTTTTTTGGAATTGTCAGGTAAACGTAAAGACTCTAACACGCTGCTTTGTTTAGTCGATTGACTGTATTTGTCTCGCCGACTTTCGGCCAATGCCACAAAACTACCATTGGGAAATTGTTTTAAATAAGCGCGGTAATCATTGGCATCGGTAGAGTTTTTAATTTCATCCCAAAATTGTTTGTCGGCACTGCTGTTGTGATTGATAGTCGTGCTGTTATCAATAATCACGTTACAGGCTTGGTCAGTTGGGCAAGGCACAAACACAAACGATTCGCGGCCTGTATCATTCATCCAAGCAGGCACTTGATTTTTACCTGCGGCTTTGGCCAGTTGTAAGGCTTTGGTTTTTACCGCAGGAAAAAACGCATCAGAAGAGTAACCTTGTCTATTTTTATGACGATTGAGTTCTTCTATTGCCACACGAGTAAACACGCCATTACGGCTTTGATTATCGGTGGGCAGTTTATCGAGTGAGGTACTGCCGTTGGAGGTGGCATAAATCACTTCAATTTGTTTAGACAAAGGTTGGCTTGGCGTGGATTCTTCGACCACATCTGCACCACGATTAATCACTTCATTACGACAGGCATCAATCATAAATAAAATCGAACCGACATCGGGGTCAATTTTATTACTAATAGTTTCGGCAATTTGTTTTAGGGAAATGGCGTTTTGTTGAATCGCTACTTTGTTGCCACGACTCGGCGCAGGCGTGTTACTGGCAATCAAATAACCTTCGGTGCTGCCACTATCGGTAGGAATTGCTGCACCATGTCCCGAATAGAAAAAAATCACACGGTCGTCAGGACGCAAATTTTGGCTAAATTGTTGTAAAGCTTGATTAAAGCGTTCGTTATTGACTTCACCTTGGTCGTTGCGTGTGATTAAAGTCGTTTCAAAGCCTAAGTTTTGTAAGGTTTGTGCCATGTCTTCGGCATCATTACGTGAATTTTGCAAACGAGACCAATAGTTATAATCTTTGATGCCCACGACAAGGGCTTTTTGTCCTGCGAGGGTGGTTTGTGACCCTAACAAACTTGAGATTATCAACAAGGATTCTGCTATCAGAAAACCCCTTTCTCTAACTTTCTCCCAAAGTGATAGAGAACTCCCTTTGGGAGAGGAAAAAAAATAAGCACTAATAAAGCGAATAGCCATCATTACAATCCTGTGCTGTAAGGAATTTCTAATTTGTACCATTGATTGTTATCGATAGTATTGACTGTGCCATAAAGACGTTTGTCGTTTTGACTCATGTTAAGAGGTTTGGCACTGGTGTAAATATCACGCCAATTAACATCACTGGCATTAGGGCAAGCAGGTAATTGGCTAATCTGAAATTGGGCAGGGGCAGACGGTAATTGGGTTTGCAGATTTTGCCAATCTTCGTTGCCATCACCGACATCCGCGCCCCGTGTATCATTGGTTACTTGGCAGGGCAACACATACACCCATAAAGATTCGCGGGGCATGGTTGGTTTGATTCTAATTACTTCGATTTTTTTCTCACTGGGAATCGGGAATAACGCCACGTTTTGTGAGCTGCCATCTTTGGGTTTACCCACAATAAAGGTATCGCGTAATTGCACAGGATTGCCTGTATCTTGCGCACCCACAGCGACTAATCCTGTTTCGGTTAATAAAATCGACAATTTGACTTGGGTGTATTCTGTGCCTTGACTCGAAGACGATTTTTTCCACACTTGCGGTTGGCTTAAATCGGCTTCACTTGCAGGCATACGCGGCGGTTTAACCCATGCTCCAACCGCCACACCAAAAGCCATTTGATTATTGCTCGTTGTGTTGCTGGCGATGTTGGTGTTTGCGGTGTTGTTATTGGCTTGCAGGTTTTGTGAACAGTTGTCGCCACAATCCGCAGGAAGTAAGGGGTTCGCCATTGGCACACCCGTTTTTTGGCCAAACCAGTTATAAAATTTGTTCACCATATTGTCTAAAAGCGGTTTAGCGACAATGCCTAAAATCATCATTGGTAAACCTTTACTGCCATCATCAGTATTATTTTCTTCGGCGGCTAAAATGGGCGTACTATAAGCGAGTTGTAAGGTTAAAAGACTGGCAACACTGAGTTGTTTGATGGCGGACATGGTGTTCTTCCTGTGTACAATTTGGTCGATTGTACACAGAAAATTATCCAAAGAGATAGTAGGGCAGCCGTTGGGACTGCCTTTGAATATAGGGAGGCTTAATTCAACATAAATTGAATTTGCAATTCACCTACCAAGAAACCAAGAACAGCACCGACAGCAATTAATGACCATTCATCTTCTTTAAAGGCTGGACGTAACATACCTTCAAATTCTTCAGAGGTTAAACGCTGCATACGGTCAACTAAAGTATTACGCACATCCATTGCATCTTCCGCATAAGACTCCATGTGTTTCATAGTTTCTGGTAGGCGTTCTAAAATCTTTTCAGTCACCACATTTTTCATCTCAATATATTTTTGGCTACCTACTGCATAAACGACTAGAGGGCGAATTGAGCCGGTTTGTGCGTCGATCATTTCACGAACATTACGATGAATCAGCTCCATAATTCGATCAGATAATGCGCCTCTAAATAATTCTTCCATCATATTTGCGGGGGTGAGTAGTTGTTTAGAGATTAATGCTGCATAATCTCGAGCGACCTCTTGTTGACGTTTTAAAAATAAGCCGTGGAAGGTAAAGCCCATAATCTTTTTGGGTTGCATGGGTCTAAACATCATTTGTAAAGCAGCCCAGTCGCTAAAGAAGCCAACAAAACCACCAAAAGCAGGTAACATCCACGGTTGTTTAAACAACAACCAACAAACCATTTGAATTAAGCCAATACCAAAACCAAAATAAAAACCTGCATTACTAAAAAACTTAAATTCTTGGTGACCGACTTTTTGAAAAATCTCGTTAAGCATTTTACGATCTTTCATTAAGTTGCTAATCACCATGTGTTTAATATCAAAGTATTTATCTACATCACCTTGAATTTCACTCATAATATTCGCCACAACTTGTGGAGCTTCTGTTTGCATTTTTTTAATGATTTTTTGTCGAGCAAACTCAGGCATCATTTCCCATAAGCCCGGCTGATATTGCTGAGCCACAGCACGGGTAATTTCTTCGGCAGCAGCCGTCATTGGCCCTTCTATTTCTTTGGCAATACGATGTGGGTCTAAACGAGCAAATACTTCATTTGCAGTAATCAAGCGAGTACTCATTAACTCCACAGAGATAGTTGCCATTTTTTCGGCTTTACGTGGCACAATCCCTTGCCATCCAATTGGAATGCCAAAGATTTTAAATCCAATAAAGTCCATTGGCGCAAACATCATTCTTATGGCTACTACCTTTGTGACGTAACCAATAATGCCACTCACAAAAGGGATAGAAACATATAGAACCCAATTTTTCATAAAATCGGCAATCAGGTGGTCAAGCATAAAACATCCTTAATGCAAGGGTTAATTAGCAGTTAACAAATAGCTTCAAACAGCAAGAATATTGAGTTTAAACTATCCACATAAAATAACGGTTGGCAGTGTACTGATTCAACGCGTCTTTGTATTGTTTTTTACATGCCAAAGTGCAATCAAAACGGCGAATAGCTGCAATGTGGCCGTAACAAAAAATGTAATACCCATTCGCCAATCATCTTTTGCCAAATCACTCACTGATGCCAATAGCGATGCACCAATAATAGGAGCAATCACAATCATGATGCTATTAATGGCATTTAATGCACCTTGGGTTAAACCTTGTTCGCGTTCGCTACTGGCTTTAGAAATTACCGTGTTCAGTGCAGGATTGGCAGCAAACGACAAAAAATTTAATAAAATTAAGCCATAAAGCACATAGCTTTGAGTAGTTAAACCATAAGCTAAATTAATAATAGCTGACGATGCCATGCCAACAATGGCTAAACGCATTTCGCCAAAATAAGTTAATAAGCGACTCATTAGCACGCCTTGAGTTAAGGCAGAGGTAAAGCCTACTACAAATAAGGCTATACCATTTTGTTGTGGTGTCCAATTAAAACGTAATTCGGTGTATAAAACCCATGTATTTTGTAAAATAAATTGTGCTAGGGCAGAGCAAGCAAAAACAAAGACTAAAATACCTACACCTTTTAGCTGACCCAAATGTAGTAATGCACCAAAGGGGTTGGCTTTTTGCCATTGAATAGGATTACGCTTTTCGAGATTGAGTGATTCGGGTAAAACAAAATAGCCATATAACCAATTACATAACGATAAAGCCGCAGCAACAAAAAAAGGTAAGTGGAGATTAATTGCCCCTAAACTGCCACCAATGACTGGGCCAAAAATAAAACCAATACCAAAAGCTGCACCAATTTTACCAAAAGCTTTGCCGCGTTCTTCGGGACTGGTTATGTCTGCAACATAAGCATTAGCCACTGAAAAAGTTGCGCCTGTTGCCCCACTCAAAACACGAGACAGCAATAAAATCGGTAAGGAATTCGACGCGGCAGTCATAATATGACTAATGCCTAAACCAAAAATAGAAATTAACAACACAGGGCGACGACCATAACGATCACTTAACGCGCCTAATAGAGGGGTGCAAAAAAATTGCATAATGCCATAGGTAGCCGCTAATGCCCCAAACCAATAGGCTTGCATATGGTCAGAGTCAGTGAGTGAACCAATTAATGCAGGCAACACAGGAATCATCAAGCCAATGCCTAATACATCTAAAAAAATGGTCATTAAAATAAAGTTAAGACTGGCTTGGCGTGGCTGCTTTAACATAAAGTCTGCCTGTATTGAGAAGGCGTTTGTTGTTTGCAGCGTTTAAACGCGTGTAAAAAATTCGATACTTCCGAATAACCTACACGAATAGCGATTTCTTCTAGGGTTAAACTCGGGATTTTTAGCAATTCTTCGGCAAGCGTCATACGTACTTCATCGGCCAATAAACGATACGAAACTTGTTCGACAGTTAAATGACGGCGTAGAGTACGTGAGCTCATACATAAATGCGAAGCGACTTGCTCCATGCTGGGCATGGCTTGGGGTTGTATTAATAAAAAATCACGGACTTTGGCAGCAACACCAGAACGTTGTTGTTGGCGACGTAACAGTTCTCGGCACTGTGCCTCACACATTGCGGCAGTATGAGGGTTACTTTGAGGAATAGGCAATTCTAAAAAGGCTTTAGCAAAGCTGACACCATGATAAGGTGCATTAAACTCTGGTGTCACCCCAAAAATTTGTTGATAAATTGAAATATCTTTGGGGGCAGAATAACGAAAACAAACATGTTTTAGTGGTGGACGATAATTAAATAACTCCTCCACCATGGTCATGATAGACGACATATCACGGTCTAATAAAAAATGCCGACATGAAGCAGGGATGGCTTTGTCATCTAGCATTAAGATAATGTCATCTTCATTTTCTTGTAAATGCACTTGGTTAAAAGCAAAAGTTAAATCCAAATAACGTAAACCGAGATTAATTGCATCGCGTAAAGTACGGCTATTGACTAAGGCAAAACCCCAAATACCAAAAGTGTTTAAATGGTAATAACAACCAGCTTCTAAGCCTAAGTGATGGTCAGGGGCTTTATAGGCAGCTAAGATATTTTCTATTAATTGTAATTCTTGTTGAGCGGTGACTTGAGCAAAGGCATCGTTTAGTTGAGCAATAGAAATATGAGTATGACGTAAACATTCGGCTAAAGAAATGCCTTGATCTTCTGCTAATTGGCAGAGTACACGTATACTGGCTATATTACGTTGAGTTGGCCACACTATAGATTAGTTCCAATTTATCAATGGTGTCCGAATCTAACATAATTCTTAGCACTATAGTACGTTATTGTACGAAAAATAATTTTTCTATATGAGTACGCAGATGACAACATTACGCACAGAAATTGCCATTATTGGTTCTGGTTTTGGCGGCATTGGTATTGCCATTCAACTGCAAAAAGCGGGATTCAATGATTTTGTCTTGCTCGAAAAAGAGCAAGATGTGGGTGGTTGCTGGCGAGATAATAGTTATCCTGCCGCCGCGTGTGATGTGCCTTCGCATTTATATTCTTTTTCGTTTGAGCCTAAATTTGATTGGTCACGCAAATTTGCCCCACAAGCCGAGATTTATGCTTATATCCGTGATTGTGCGCAAAAGTATGGCTTAACTCCTAAAATTAAATTTAATCATGAAGTTTTAGGTGCGTATTTTGATCAACAGCAACAGTTATGGGTGATTGAAACCAAACAACAAACGGTATTGGCAAAAATCTTAATCAGTGGTTGTGGTCAGTTAAATCGTCCTGCCTATCCTAAATTAAAAGGCATTGAAAACTTTAAAGGCGAAAAGTTTCATTCGGCGCGTTGGCATCATGATTATGATTTAACGAATAAACGGGTAGCGGTGATTGGCACAGGTGCGAGTGCGATTCAATTTGTGCCAATCGTTGCTAAACAAGCCAAACAACTGACTTTATTTCAACGTTCTGCACCGTATGTGATTCCCAAGCCTGATCGTGCGTATAGCTCCATAGAACAGCAAATTTATGCCAAGTTACCTATGTTGCAAACGCTCAGTCGAGCAGCGATGTATAGTAATCATGAAATTCGTGCTTTAGCGTTTACCTCCTTACAAATAGCCATGAAACCATTTGAATGGCAATTTAAACGGCACTTACATAAAACGGTAAAAGACCCTGTTTTGCGCGCTAAGCTCACACCAGATTATCCTTTGGGTTGTAAACGTATTTTGATTTCTAATCATTATTATCAAGCTTTAGCACAAAAAAATGTTGAAGTAGAGACTGATAATATTGCCGAAGTAACCCAAACAGGTATTAAAACCAAAGATGGCAAAGAATATCCTGTAGATGCGATTATTTACGGTACAGGTTTTCAGGCGACTGACTTTTTAGCACCCATGAAAATTACAGGCCGTGATGGTATTGATTTAAACGAAGCATGGCGCGATGGTGCAGAGGCATATTTGGGCATGACTGTGCATGGTTTTCCTAATATGTTTTTATTGTATGGGCCAAATACTAATTTAGGCCATAATTCGATTTTGTATATGCTCGAAAGTCAATTTGCTTATATTTTGGATGCACTTAAACAAATGCGTCGTCAACAATGGCAAGCGGTTGAAGTAAAAGCACAAACACAATCTGTTTATAATCAATGGGTACAAGAGCAACTGAGTAATACCATTTGGGCAGCAGGTTGCCATAGTTGGTATAAAACTGAATCGGGCAAAAACACCAATAATTGGGTTGGCTTTACCTTGTTGTATCGTTATAAAACTCAACATTTTAATGCCCAAGATTATTTAACGCAGTCTAAGCCAGCTTTAGGGCGATTAACACCAGTTGCTGCTTGACTAAAGCCTAATCCTCGTTAGACTTTGTGGTTTTTATTACATAGGATTTGGGCAATGCCTAAATCCTAAAAAGTCTTTATGGATTAGGCCAACAATAATGAATAATATTTTAATCACAGGTGCAGCATCAGGCATTGGTAAAGCAACGGCTATTTTTTTTAAACGTAAAGGTTGGCAGGTTGGTTTATTAGATATTGATAGCGAAGCACTTGCTGACTTATCTGCGCAGCTTGAGGGAGCATGGTATTCAGCGGTTGATGTCACTGATTATACTCAAGTTCAACAAGCTATTAGTGATTTTGCTGCTCTGCATGATAGCCAATTGCGCGTGTTATTTAATTGTGCAGGTGTGTTGCACATGGGGCATTTTGAGCAACTCACGCCCGAACAACATCATAAAACCTTAGCCATTAATATTAATGGTTTGGTGAATGTCATTCATGCCGCCTTTCCCTTTTTGCGTCACACCGAAAATGCCCAAGTGATTAATATGAGTTCGGCTGCTGCCTTATATGGCGCACCACACATGGCCAGTTTTTCGGCTGCTAAATTTGCGGTACGTGGTTTAACCGAAGCCTTAAATTTAGAGTGGCGTGAGCACGAAATTTGGGTCAGTGATTTGATGCCTGCCTTTGTTAATACGCCACTTGTCCATGATAAAGATTTTGTTGCCCCGATCGTTGAGCGTTTGGGCGTAGATTTAATTGCTGAAGATGTTGCTTTGGCAGCATGGCAAGCCGTAAGTACTTATCGTGTCCATCACCCTGTTGGTTTGTCTTTTAAAGCCTTAATGTTAGTCAATAAATTTGCCCCTGCCAAAATTACCCGTCGCATGATGGCTTTTTTAAGTCGTTAAATGATGAATACCTCTCGCTATGCACCATTATTATTGCAGGGCAGTTGGTTTAGTGGTATCTCAGCCGAATTACGTCAAGCTTTATTAGACCAAGCTAAAGTAATAGTATTTAGTGCTGGCCAAGAAATTTTTGCCTATGGTGATGAATCTCAAGGGATTTATGCGGTGGTTGAAGGCTGCGTGAGTGTCAGTCGTTGTCGTCAGGATGGCAAAGAAGCCTTATTAACCATTATTGACCCTGCCAATTGGTTTGGCGAAATTACCCTCTTTGATAAACAAAAGCGTACTCATCGAGCTTCATCTATTGGTGAAAGTACCTTGTTGTATATAGATGGACAGAGCTTAGAAAAAATACTGAGTGAACATCCGCAATATTGGCAAGAGTTTGGCTTGTTATTAACCCATAAAGTACGTTTTTTAATGGATATGGCAGAAGATTTAGCCTTATGTTCAACAGCGCAACGGGTGGCAAAACGTTTAGTATTAATTGCCGAAAATTATGGTATGTGGACACATCAAAGCAAACGCATGATTGATACCCCTCAAGAACAATTGGCGATGATGTTGTTTATGACCCGACAAACCATTAATCAGGTGTTAAAAGATTTAGCGCGCCAACAATTGATTAAATTGCATTATGGTGCGATTGAAATTTTGGACTTAGATGGCCTAAAAAAAATCTCACGCTAAATTTTGAAATTGTCAGAATTTTGACAGATTGTTGACTATGCTTATTTTATATTCTGCCCATATACAAGGCTATTAGAGGGTAAGCACATGTTTCCAATTAAATTAAACCAAGAGTGGACAGGCTTGATGGAACAATATCAACAAGACCATCAAGACCCACGTAATCAATTTTGTCACAAAATCGGTATTCCTTTAATTGCTGGCTCTTTACCTTTAGGCGCAACCATTATTGGCTTGCCATTGGCTGTACCTATGTTTACTGTCGGTTGGGGCTTTCAATTTGTTGGTCATTATTTTGAAGGCAAAAAACCATCTTTTGTTGAAGATCGTCGTCAATTATTGGTAGGCGTGATGTGGTGGACAAAAAAAGTAGGTTTAAAATTAGTTAAAACTGCCAATGAATAAACCTCGTAGGGGCAACCCTTGTGGTTGCCTTTTAGGATAAATATTGGCATTCAGGGTAGCCACAAGGGCTTACCCCTACATAAAATCAAAAATTGTGGTTACAACGGCAAATCCTGTTCCCACGGTGGATTGTCGCCCAACTCCTGACAAAGATGATCTAGTAACAGTCTGATTTTTTTAGGGACATGACGTGTTGGTGGATAAACCGCATAAATCGGTATAGGTTCTAATTCTAAGTGTGGCATGGCATTAATTAATTGACCTGTTCTTAATGCTTCAGCCACCATAAATAATGGTAAAACCGATAAACCTAATCCTGCAATGGCTGCATCTCGACTCATTTCACCATTATTTGCCGTAAATCTGCTTTTAATTTGTCCGCGTTGACTATCTTCGGTTAAAAAGCCCCACAATTGGCTGTCTTGGATATTGCTATAGCCAATATATTCATGGGCAAATAAATCCTCATTTAAAGCTTGTAAGTTGTGTTGTTGGGCATATTCTGGACTACAAACAACAACACGTTTACATAAACCTAGTTGTCGGGCTTTGAGTGACAAACCGGGTTCAGCACTGATGCGAATTGCAAGATCAAACTGTTCTTGAACTATATCAACACGTTTATCATCTAAATGTATGGCTACATGCAGTCGTGGATGTTTGCTAATAAATGGAAAAATCAATCGGCCTAAATACATAGTGCCAAAAGTAACAGGTGCAGCAATTCGCAACGAACCACATAAATTTTGATTACCTTCGGTCATTTCATCAATCGTGGCTTCTAGTTCTTGCAAAATATTAGACGCACGTAAATAAAAAGCCTGACCTTGTTCTGTTGGGGTAATACCACGTGTTGAGCGATGTAATAACGCCACTCCTAGCATTTCTTCTAAACGTTTAAGGCGCTTACTGACAATAGATTTGGATACCTCAAGGCGTTCAGCGGCTTGGGTTAAACTACCACTATCAACAATGGCTAAAAAGGTGGTGATGTCTTGCAGATTAAATGGATTCATGATGTTTGTTGTTCTAGTGGTTTTAATATCGCTAAAAACTAAAAAGCCTCTTTACGCTAGACTAACGTAAAGAGGCTTTTGGTAAAAGTCTTTTTAAAAGACCTCACCCTTCGACTCCGCTCAGGGAGCAGAGTCGTGGTAGCTGAGCGTAGTCGAAGCTACTCATTATCCAAGAACGAACGTAAATGTTCGGAGCGAGAAGGGTGACGTAATTTACGCAACGCTTTGGCTTCAATTTGACGAATACGTTCGCGTGTTACATCAAATTGTTTACCCACTTCTTCTAAGGTGTGGTCGGTATTCATATCAATACCAAAACGCATTCTTAACACTTTTGCTTCGCGTGGTGTTAAGTTTGCCAACACTTCACGAGTGGCTTCACGTAAACCTTCAGCCGTTGCAGCATCAACAGGTGACGTCATGGTGGTGTCTTCAATAAAGTCACCTAAATGCGAATCTTCATCATCACCAATCGGTGTTTCCATGGAGATAGGCTCTTTGGCAATTTTTAACACTTTACGCACTTTGTCTTCAGGCATATCTAAACGCTCGCCCAATTCTTCGGGTGAGGGTTCACGTCCCATTTCTTGTAACATTTGACGAGAAACACGGTTAATTTTGTTAATCGTTTCAATCATGTGTACAGGAATACGAATCGTACGTGCTTGGTCAGCAATCGAACGGGTAATCGCCTGACGAATCCACCATGTTGCATAAGTTGAGAACTTATAACCACGACGATATTCAAATTTATCAACCGCTTTCATCAAGCCAATGTTACCTTCTTGGATTAAGTCCAAGAATTGTAAACCACGGTTGGTGTACTTTTTGGCAATCGAGATAACCAAACGTAAGTTGGCTTCAACCATTTCTTTTTTGGCACGACGCGCTTTGGCTTCACCAATCGACATACGACGGTTAATTTCTTTGATTTCAGCAACACGCAAACCCAATTCTTGTTCTAAATCAATCAATTTTTGTTGAGCTTTAATAATATCATCACGATATTGTTGCAAACCAGTAGACCATGATTTATTGGTAGCAATTTGGCTATCAACCCAGTTTAAATTGATTTCGTGACCAGGAAATTCGCTAATAAAGGTTTTGCGATCCATTTTGGCACGGCGAATACACAATACCATAATCGCTTTTTCTTGGGCGCGAACTGCATCTTGACCAGCACGTAATTCTTGACCAAAAAATTCAAACAAACGAGGTGTCAATTTAAACAACATAAACACATTGGCTAAATCGTTAATCGCTGCTTTGCCTTCGGCACTATAACGATCGTGGTTTTTTAATACCGCTAGCGTTTTTTGATATTGTTCGGTTAATTCAGCAAAACGTTGTCGTGCAATTTCGGGGTCTGGGCCAGATTCGCCTTCTTCCTCATCGTCACTGCTTTCACTTTCTTCGCTATCTAAATCAATATCGGCAGCTTTAACAGGTACTTCGGCTTCTGCATCTAAATCAAGTTCAGTTTCTTCAACCACTTCTGGAATAGAAGTGTCTTCGAGGTCTAAATAACCGACTAAAATTTCGGCTAAACGGCGTTCGCCAGTACCAACTCGGTCATAATCGGCTAAGACACTCGGTACAACAGTTGGCCAGCAAGCCATGGAGTGCAATACATCACGCACACCTTCTTCGATACGTTTGGCAATGGCTATTTCGCCTTCACGCGTTAACAGCTCAACTGTACCCATTTCACGCATATACATACGCACTGGGTCAGTGGTGCGACCAGGTTCGTTTTCTACCGAAGTTAAAACGGCAATCGCATCAGCAGCAGCGACATCATCATCCGTGGCATCAGGTGTTTCATCAAGCGTTAAGTCGTCAGCCTCAGGCGCGCGCTCATGAACAGGAATACCCAAATCGGTGAGCATTTGAATAATGTCTTCAATTTGCTCAGTTTCGGTGATAGATTCGGGTAAATGGTCGTTGACCTCGGCATAGGTTAAATAACCTTGCTCTTTACCACGAGTAATCAGGGCTGCAAGTTGGGAGGTGGTTTGGGCTTCACTTTCGTTTTGCACGTTCTCGGTAGTCATACGATTTTCTCTGTGATGCAGACAAGCCCAATAGTATAGCATGGTCTGTCAATAAGGTTTAAAGTTCTTTAGATTATAGTCGCTAAATAAGGACTGCTTTATTTTTTTGCAAGAGCGGCTGTGGCAGCAGCCAGTTCTTTTTTTAATTTAATGGTGGTCATTAAATCGGGACTGTGATGTAAAGCTTTTTTTAGTCGTTGAATATGTAGTTGATTCACAATATCGCTTAACTCGGCTTCAGCATTTAAATCGGCTAAAAATCCTGTGTCTTCAGCTAAAGCTTGTAAATGTAAACCTTCGGCTGTCCCTTGCCACGCGCCTAATAATGCCCATGTACTACAACTTTCTTGTTTAAGGCAAAACTCTATTACTTCGAGTAATAAAGGTGCTTCTTGCGCAAATAATTCGGCATATTTTTGTATATCAATACTTTTAGCGGCTTCGGGTTTTTGTAATAACAATTGAATGGCTTTATCGCTCAAAGAAGAACGGCCAGCCAAGTTTTTGGGTTTAACGCTTGGGTCAATAAATTCGCGTCTGGGAATAGCAAAGGTATGGCTTTGTGGTGGATGTTGAGGATTGGCCTCAATGTTGACTGGTGGTGCAGATTCTTTAATCGGCATGGCCGCTTTTAAGGCTTGCTCATCTAAGCCTGTTAATTGACTTAAACGTTGCCATAATAATTGCCGATAAACACCCACAGGCACTTTTTCAATTAAGGGTTTGGCTAAACTGGCTAAACGGCTTTTGCCTTCTAAAGAGTCAAGACGTAGGTCGATGCTTAAATGGTTAAACAAAAAATCGGCTAAACTTAAACCTTCTTTTAGCACATCAGCGAAAGACTCTGCGCCACGTTCTTTAATTAACGAGTCTGGGTCATGGTCATCTGGCAAAAATAAAAACTGTGCCGAGACACCTTCTTTTAATGTTGGCAAGGCAGATTCTAACGCACGCCACGCCGCTTTACGGCCTGCATTATCACCATCAAAACAAAAAATCACATCAGGTACACTTTTAAAAATACGCTCAATGTGTGTGCTACTAGTGGCTGTGCCTAAGGTGGCAACGGCAAATGGAAAACCTGCTTGATGCACGGCAATCACGTCTAAATAACCTTCAACTACCATCACTTTATTAAAAGTTTGTTTGGCTTGTTTGCTTTCATAAAAGCCATACAGTTCTTCACTTTTATGAAAAATAGGTGATTCGGGTGAGTTAAGATATTTGGGTTTGCTGTCGTCTAAAACACGACCACCAAAAGCAATGACACGACCACGATTGTCACGAATCGGAAAAATCACCCGATCACGCATGGCATCATAATAGGAGTCACGTTGTTCGTTATGAACAATCAAGCCAACATCTTGTAATAGCTTAACTTTTTCGGCGTTATCAGCAAAATTTTTATACAGATTATCCCAACCAGCAGGCGCATATCCAACGCGCCAATGTTTGATGGTTTGGCTATCTAAGCCACGTTTGTTTAAATAGGCTTGGGCTTTGTCGCGTTGAGGCGATTGTTGTAGTTGCTGTTCAAAAAATACCGCCGCTTCTTCTAAAATGTCATACAGCGGTTTGCGCGAGACTTGCTCTTGTTGCTGACTGTTTTCAGGGAGAGCCAAGCCTGCTTTGTTGGCCAAAGATTCAAGAGCATCCATAAACTCTCGATGCTCATAGTGCATAACAAAACTTAAGGCATTACCTGACGCGCCACAACCAAAACAGTGATAAAACTGTTTGTCGCGATTAACGCTAAACGATGGGGTTTTTTCGTGGTGAAAAGGACAACAAGCCGAATAGTTTTTGCCTGCTTTTTTTAGGCGAACATAGTTACCAATTAAATCAACGATATCGGTACGACGTAGGACTTCATCAATAAAGTTTTGTGGAATTCGACCAGCCATAAACTACTTATTAGCAAAAAAGAAAGTTCCCCCTTGTGGAGAGGGGGAGCGTCGATGGTATCAGGTCATTAACCCAATTTGGCTTTAACCAATTTAGAAACTTCAGCACCATCAGCACGTCCTGCAATTTGTGGACGTAAAATATTCATCACTTTACCCATGTCACGTGCACTCGTTGCACCCACTTCGGCAACAGCGGCATTAATTAATGCTTCAATTTCTTCAGCAGAAAAAGGTGCTGGTAAAAAAACTTCTAAAACCGCAATTTCGGCTTTTTCTTGGGCGGCTAAATCGTCACGATTTGCTGCGGTAAATGCAGAAACAGATTCACGGCGTTGTTTAATCAGTTTTTCTAACACGGCTAAAGAGCGTGCTTCATCTAATTCAATGCGTTCATCAACTTCAATTTGTTTAAAGGCGGCTAAAGCCATACGAATTACACCTAAACGCGCACTATCTTTGGCACGCATCGCTTCTTTCATGGCATCGGTTAATTGAGCTTTTAAAGTCATGTTAATGTTCCTTATGTTTTTTGACCATCAATAAAAAATAAACGCCTTATGAGTCATAAGGCGTTTATTTAACAAATCATCGTTTTACGATGATTTTAATATCTAGCCCCCAAATAGGACTAAGATAAATAATTAGTACATACGGGTGGTTTTAACCGACTCGCGTGCTAATTTTTTAGCATAACGTTTAACAGCAGCAGCTTTTTTACGCTTGCGCTCTTGAGTTGGCTTCTCGTAGAAGTCACGTTTACGCACATCAGCTAAAACACCAGCTTTTTCGCAAGAACGTTTAAAACGACGTAATGCTACGTCAAATGGTTCGCCTTCTTTTACTTTCACTAGGGGCATGAATCATCACCTTAATCTAAAAACGAAAACCACCCTAGTCGGGCAGAAAACCAAGCTACTTGTATTTAGCACAAGCTAGCTATGAATACAAAGAGGCGGCAATTTTACGCAAAGATAGCGTTAACAGCAAGCAGCGCGTACAATAAACTCTAGTTAATTGTCAATAAATTCGCTCTTTTTTGCAAAAAAAGGCTAATTAAAGGGGTAAATTATGCGTGTCTTGGGGATAGAAACCTCTTGTGATGAAACAGGTGTTGCCGTTTATGATAGCGAAAAAGGCCTATTAGCTCACCGTTTATACAGTCAAATTCAGCTTCATGCCGATTATGGTGGGGTTGTGCCAGAGTTAGCCTCTCGTGACCACGTACGTAAATTGATTCCTTTAATTAAAGAAGTGTTGGCCGCTGCAAATAGCCAAGCCACAGACATTGATGGCATTGCCTACACTTCTGGGCCGGGTTTGGCTGGTGCATTAATGGTCGGGGCATTAACAGGCCGTAGTTTGGCTTATGCGTGGCGTGTACCTGCGATTGGTGTGCATCACATGGAAGGGCATTTATTAGCCCCTTTATTAGAAGAAAATAAGCCAGAGTTTCCCTTTATTGCTTTATTGGTATCTGGTGGCCATACGCAACTATTAAAGGTTGAAGGTATTGGCCAATATGAATTATTGGGCGAATCGGTTGATGATGCCGCAGGTGAAGCCTTTGATAAAGTCGCCAAAATGCTCCATCTTGATTACCCAGGTGGGCCAAATGTGGCCAGACTCGCATTACAAGGCAATAGCGAAGCTTTTAATTTTCCGCGTCCTATGCTTGACCGAGCAGGTTTAGATTTTTCATTTAGTGGTTTAAAAACAGCTGTGTTAAATGCGAATAATCAAACCGAAGATTATCCACAAAAAAAGGCGGATATTGCCGCCAGTTTTGAAGCGGCGATTGTTGATAGTCTCGTTAAAAAATGCGAACGAGCCTTAAAACAAACAGGGTTAAAGCGTTTGGTGATGGCTGGCGGTGTGAGTGCTAATCTGCGTTTGCGTGCCCAATTACAAGATTTAGCGATGCGTAAACGTTGGCAGGTATTTTACCCCTCAGCTGCTTTTTGTACCGATAATGGTGCAATGATTGCTTATGCAGGTTGTCAGCGTTTGGTGGCAGGGCAGCAAGAAAACTTATCGGTGACGGTAAAATCACGTTGGCCAATGGTTGAATTGCCAGCAGTTAATTAAGAGGGGATAGAAAATGCTACGTTATTGGTTAATGTTATTGCTATTGGTGCAAAGTTTTTGTTTACAGGCGGAGACTTTAACCATTAACGAAAAATCCTTTAAATGCCTCAGCCAAATGACACCCGTACGTGGTTTTTTTGTTGATAGCTTAACAGGTAATTTGGCCGACACCTTAGCCGTTGCTAAATCAGCCACAGGCGGAGTTTATCCTGTGGGTTCTGTGGTGCAACTCGTACCCACCGAAGTGATGGTCAAACGAGAACAAGGTTTTAGCCCTGTGACTAAGGATTGGGAATTTTTTGAGTTGGATGTTGATAAACAAGGCTCAAAAATTCGCAAACGTGGTTTTGCTGATGTGAATAACCGCTTTAAAAAGAACTGTTTCGCCTGTCATGCCGCAGCAAAACCAGAATGGGATATGATTTGTGAAGACTCACATGGTTGTGAAAAGCTGCCTATTCCTGAGCATGTAATCGTTGCCTTACAAAAAACCGATCCACGTTGCCCCACTAATGACGCAACGGCTATGCAGCGTTTTAGTGCGTGGTTGGTACAAAAATTCTCGCCAAATTGATTGCATCTTTAGTGTCGCCTCGCTAGGCTAAGACTGTTTAAGACTTACGCGGTTATTGCTTATTTGTTCGCATAAAATCGTTTTTAACGATTTTATGCTCGCAAAACGCGCTAATTTCGGTGAAATGCGTAAGTCCTACTCTTAAAAATATAACAATCCTAATAAAATAAAGGATAAAAAGAGGTTAACAATAACATGCTATTTGCGCCAGAAATCACCCCTAATGCTTATACTCCACCCCAACGTCGTTTATTAGGACCAGGTCCTTCGGATATTTCCACACGCGTTTTACAAGCCTTGGCTAAACCAACGATTGGTTATTTAGACCCTAGCTTTGTTAGCATGATGGAAGAGTTAAAATCTTTATTACGTTATGCCTTTCAAACCAAAAATATGCTGACTTTTCCTGTATCAGGGCCAGGTTCGGCAGGCATGGAAATGTGCTTTGTTAATTTGGTTAGCCCTAATGATAAAGTGATTGTTTGTCGTAATGGTGTGTTTGGTGGCCGTATGGTCGAAAACGTGGAACGTTGTGGCGGCATTCCCATTATTGTCGATGATGAATGGGGCAAAGCGATTGATTTAAATAAGGTTGCTGATGCCCTTAAAGCTAACCCAGATACCAAAGTATTGGCTTTTGTTCATGCCGAAACCTCAACAGGCGCGTTATCTGATGCTGCTGCTTTATGTAAATTGGCGCAAGAATATGGTTGTTTAACGATTGTTGATACCGTGACTTCCTTAGCGGGTGTACCTGTATTAGTTGATGAATGGGGCGCAGATGCTGTTTATTCTGGTAGCCAAAAATGTTTATCGTGTACACCAGGTTTATCGCCAATTACCTTTAGCGAGAAGGCGATTGCGGCTGTTAAAGCGCGTCAACATAAATGCCAAAGTTGGTTTTTGGATTTAAATTTATTATTGGGTTATTGGGGCGAAACCACACGTACCTATCATCACACTGCACCAACCAATAGTCTGTATGCTTTACATGAAGCTTTATTAGTGTTGCAACAAGAAGGTCTAGAAAATGCGTGGGCACGCCATCAGCGCAATCATTTAGCTCTAAAAGCCGGTTTAAGCCAATTAGATATAGATTACGTGGTTGCAGAAAAAGATCGTTTGCCACAATTAAACTCTATTCATATTCCAACAGGTTTGGATGACAAACAAGTGCGTGCAGCTTTACTGAATCAACATGGTATCGAAATTGGTGCAGGTTTAGGCGCGTTAGCAGGTAAAATTTGGCGTATTGGTTTAATGGGCTATTCGAGTCGTGTTGAAAATGTGATTAGCTGTCTATCTGCTTTGGAGTCTGTGTTGCGTCAACAAGGCTTTAATTGTCCAGAAGGTACAGCAGTAGCAGCCGCATATCATTGTTATGCTGAACAAGCCCAAGTGTAGTTTAAAGATATTCCTCTCCTCATGTAGGGGAGGGTTAGGGTGGGGTCGTATGCTAAACAGGAGAAAAAAGTTGTTTCGTTTAATGTCTATGTTGATTTTAAGTGTGTTGATGACGGCTTGTGCTAGTCCATCAAGAACGATTGATTCAAAGCCATTAGCAGCGAATCCTCCTGTTAAAGCGCGTACCATGAGTATTGGTGCATTAAATGCTTCTGTAAGTTCACAAATAAAAGTTCATGGCACGGTACCTGATAGTTTTGACAATTCTTATTGGCAGTTTATGCAAATAGATGGTCAGCGTATGGCCAAAGATGATTTAGCACCTGTCGCCCGTTTTAAAGTCAATGAACTGACTGGTTTTACAGGTTGTAATCGCTTTGTAGCAGCTTATAAACGAGATGGTTTATGGTTAACGATTAATAATTTAAGAATGGGCAATCAACCTTGTGATTCGGTATTGCCTCAACAACAATTGGTTTATAAAGCATTAAGCCAAGTGCGTAGTATTCGTATTATTGAAAGTAATGATTATTTAGCGATGTTGGATAGTAATAATAAATTATTAGCGGAATTAAAACCCTTAAAAGTGAAAGATTAAATCTTACATTTAGAGAGGAGTTTACTCCTCTTTCTTAGCAAACTTCCGTTCTTCACCTTTTAATAAGGCTTTAATGTTGGTTTTGTGGCGAGCGATTAACAAAATACTCATCCCCACAATACCCAACATATAATTAGGCACTAAATACCAAGCAATAATTGGCGCAAGTGCAAAAGCAGTGATTGAGCTTAAAGAAGAAATTCTAAACAGGGCAAACACAGCTATCCACACACCAATCACGGCCAAACCTACAGGCCAATATAACGCCAACAACACCCCTAAAGCAGTTGCAACGCCTTTACCACCTTCAAACTTAAAAAAGACGGGGTATAAATGCCCCATAAAAGCCGCTAAACCAATCGCGCTAATTAAATCAGGACGCAGTTGTAAGTGTTGTGCTAATAATACCAAGGGCACACCTTTCGCCATATCGCCTGCTAGGGTAATGAGCGCGGGTTTTTTGCCGCCAATGCGCATCACATTTGTTGCACCTGGGTTACTTGAGCCTTGAGAGCGAGGATCTGGCAGTCCCCAGAGTTTGCAAACAATAATCGCTGAACAAACTGAGCCTAATAAATAAGCGGCAATTAGTAAGGCAAAGGCTAAAATATCTGACATAAAAAATCCTATCTAGTCGCCTAAACTCAAAAAATAAACTAGGCTAGAAATATCGCTTATATCTTACAAAAATGTGAATGGATAAGTGATAACTCTCTTCATCTTATGATATAGCTATTTTGTATGCTTGCCATCAGAGAAGCAACAAATGCCAATAACTTAACAAGGAATTAACCAAGGTGCGTTTAGTTATCAAAAGCTTATTGTTAGTTTGTGTATATATCTTTAGTCAATTGGCTATGGCATCGCCATTAATTGTTCATGATGCTAAACAAGATTTAGCCCATTATATTGAATATATAGAAGATCAAACACAACAGCTTACTATCCAAGAAGTGTTGCATCAGCCCAAGCAATGGCAGATGCAAAAACAAGATAAACCTTATTTTGGCTATTCAAAAAGTGCTTATTGGCTCAAAGTGGATGTGCAAACTACGGCATATCAACAATCTGCCCCCCGTTTACTAGAAGTCGCTTATCCTTTGTTAGATGATATACAAATTTTTTTGGTGCAAAATCAAAAGGTAATTCAGCAATGGCAATTGGGTGATAAGTGGCTGTTTGAACAACGAGAAATTCCGCACCATTTATTTATTGTGCCAATCAATTTAGCGGCACAACAACATTACCAATTTTATTTCCGTATTCAAAGTAGTAGCGGTTTACAAGTCCCTATTAGCCTGTGGCCAGAGCGCAGCTTTTGGCAACATGACCAAACACGACAGCTATTGTTGGGCTGTTTTTATGGTTCGTTGATTATTATGATTGCCTATAATTTTTTTATATGGTTATCAGTACGCGAAAAAAGTTATTTATTTTATGTCATTTTTGTCATTGGTTTTGGGGTTTTGTTGGCTACGATTGATGGTTTAAGTTATCAATATTTATGGCCAAAT
Source organism: uncultured Agitococcus sp. (assembly GCF_937920075.1). Lineage (GTDB taxonomy): Bacteria > Pseudomonadota > Gammaproteobacteria > Pseudomonadales > Moraxellaceae > Agitococcus. The sequence continues at coordinate 15,849 of NZ_CALETI010000069.1, read as the reverse complement.
GCAGTGTGGTGGAATAATCACGCCATTACGGTATTACTCAATTTTTCTTTAGCCATGAGTCTAGTATTTGGTCGAGAGTTTTTAAATACACGTAAATTTAATCCACGCCTTCACAAATTAGCCACCATATACATGAATATTATGTTTGTGATGGCCGTTTTATCCTTGTATGTACCATACCAAACCATGATTGTGATTACTTTACTGTTCTCAATGGGAACAGCGGTTTTGGTGATGACTATTGGCATTTGTAATTGGCGGGCTGGCAATCGAGCTGCACGATTTTTTGTTGGTTCGTGGTTGTTACTCGCCTCTATGGTGGTGTTATATGATTTAAGTCAACTAGGTATTATTCCTAAATCCACCTTAACTAATTTAGCCGTACAAATTGGTGAATGGTGCGAAGTTTTACTATTATCATTTGCGTTGGCTGATCGCATTAATATTAGTCGAATGCAGGAACAAGAAGCACAAAATTTATTAATGGCAGAGGAACGCCGTGCTAATGCCGAGCGAGAAGAACACCTACAAACTAAATTAAAAGCTCAAGAAGAAGAAATTCGTGCTAAACAAGCCATTAATCAAGCTCAAAGCGAAAGCCGTGCCAAAAGCTTATTTTTAGCCACGATGAGCCATGAAATTAGAACGCCAATGAATGGTGTGTTGGGCATGACTGAGTTGTTATTAGCCACCGATTTAAATAATCAACAAGAGCAATTTGTTAGAGTCATTGAAAGTTCTGGTAATGCCTTATTAAATATTATTAATGACATCTTAGATTATTCCAAAATCGAAGCAGGCAAAATGGACATTGAATATGTTGATATGGATTTAGACAACTTACTCTTAGAATGTGCCTCCATTTTTTCACTGACAGCAGAACAAAAACGTTTAGAGTTTTTAGCTTCTATCGCTCCACATACGCCTGTATTTATTAAATCAGACCCCACTAGGCTCAAACAAATATTACTCAATTTATTAAGCAATGCTTTTAAATTTACCCATCGTGGTCGGATTAGTTTAAGAGTAGATATTAGTGAGAAGCATGGTCAGTCATATCTACATTTTAAAGTAATAGATACAGGCATTGGCATGAGTGAAGAACAAATTGGTCGATTATTTCAGGCATTTACGCAGGCAGATGCCTCAACCACACGTCAATTTGGTGGTACAGGATTAGGGCTAAGTATCAGTAAACGTTTAATTGAGCTAATGAATGGCACAATGGAAGTCTATAGTGTGTTGGGCGAGGGAACACGTTTTGAAGTCAGTTTACCCTATCAACAAGCAAGCAGGGATTTTGCTAATGATCATTATGTGCCACTCACTGCCTTGCAGGGATTAAAAATATTATTTGTCGATGATTCTGTAGAGTTTGCTCAAATCATGATTGAACAGGCTCAAGCATGGGGAATGCAAGCAGAAACGGTACAAGATGGCCAACAAGCACTGATGTTATTAAGAACAGCGCAGCAAAACCATCAAGCCTTTGATATTGTGGCATTAGATATGCGTATGCCCAATTTATCAGGTTTGGATGTGGCTTTAGAAATGGCCAAAGACCCAGCCTTACAACACATTAAGCGAGTATTATTAACGGCAATGCGAATGCCGCCTAGTGAAGAAGAATTACAACAAGCAGGTTTGAGCTTGGTTATTCAAAAACCTACTTCTGCGAATAGCTTGAGAGACGCGCTGTTAAAATTATTAGGATGCCAAGAACAATATCGATCTTCCAGTGAAAAGCGTCAAGATATAGGTATTATTAAACATATTTTACAGGGTAAAAATGTATTGGTTGCTGAGGATAATCAAGTAAATCAAATGGTTATTGTTGGTATGTTAAAACGTTTGGGGATGAATACCGAAATTGCTAATGATGGCAAACAAGCAGTGCAAATTTATCAACAACAAGCACATCATTATGATTTAGTGTTGATGGATTGTGAAATGCCCGAAATTGATGGCTATCAAGCCACGCAGCAAATACGCGCTTTTGAACATGAATATAATTTAAAATCGGTCACGATTGTTGCATTAACCGCTCATGCTATGCGAGATCAACAGCAGCGTTGTGTACAAGCAGGCATGGACGATTTTTTAACCAAACCTTTAGCGTTTGAGCGTTTAAAACAATTATTAATGCAAATTTTTTGGCAAAAATAGGAGTCAAACATCTATGCGTTTATTACACACCATGTTGCGCGTGGTTGATTTAGAAAAATCTTTAGCTTTTTATACTCAAGTTTTAGGGATGCAGTTGTTAAGACGTAAAGATTATCCCGAAGGACGTTTTACTTTAGCGTTTGTGGGCTATGGTGCAGAACATGAAGGTGCGGTAATAGAGTTAACGCACAATTGGGACACCTCATCATACGAATTAGGCAATGCTTATGGACATATTGCTTTAGAAGTTGATGATGTATATCAAGCATGTGAGCGCATTAAAGCAGCAGGAGGTAAAGTAACACGCGAGGCTGGGCCAATGAAACATGGCACAACAATCTTAGCTTTTGTCGAAGATCCAGATGGTTACAAAATTGAATTATTAGGCACTAAAAGCTAGAGGAGGCGTGGGAGTCTAGGACTCCCACGTTTGCACTAATTTGCCTCTTATTTTTATTGTTTGCCGCGATTATTGTTGTTATTTATCGCTTGCTCTGACGCTTATTGTTTTTATTCGCCAGTTATCTACTCTGTTTAGTGGCAGGCTTGTTATTTTTTTGGCCACTCAATAAGCTATTTGTACGATGTTGCCTTCCTGACATTGCACAAACCACTTTTCATCTTATTATTATGGTTTATTGTCGTTGTTGTTACGCGCTGCACTATTTGTTGTTATTTGCTACGCATAATATATATTGCAGATAGCGTGCCAACTTTTATATAAAATATTTTTTGTTTATATATCAAATAGTTATTTGTTTTGATGGCTGCGGTTATGTGAACTGTGTCTTAAAAAGGTAACATCTTGACAGTGTCTAAGTAACAGCTTTTGTATGTTACCGTAACAAGTGTTTAGTTTAGGTAACGTCATGTAGCTAAATTTAAGCGCAGTAACATTTCTATCGCTTGGGGACGTTTGTTAACACCAAGTTTGGTATAAATATTTTGTGTGTGTGTTTTAATGGTACTTAGAGACACACAAAGCATTTCGGCTATTTCTTGGCTGCTTGCTCCGCTAATCATTTTTCGGGCGACTAGGCGTTCTTTTTTGCTTAATACTAAATAAGAAGATAAGGATGTGTTATCGGTAACTGCTGGTGTTTCTGTATGGGGAGCAAGTAAAGCCATGATATCGCACATTAAAGGATGATGAATCAGACTTTTGCTAATCAGTGGTAGCAAGGTCTCTAACAAATGGTCTTCGTGAGCAAACAAACGTAAAAATTTACTGTCATGAGTGGAAATAATCGCTTTTTGTAAACTGTCGGCAGCTTTACTCAATAAGTGTTGTTGATATTGCATGATGGATTGAATAAGCAAAACCTCAACCAGTAAACGACGATGTTGTTGGCTTTCTGCATAGTCATATAGTTTGTCTAATATATAAGCTGTTTCTTGATAGCGTTGTTGTTTAATAAAAAAGCGACATAATACTAAGTATTCTGCCCAACGCTCAAAAACTAACTCACCCTTAACAGGTAATTGCGCATTGTTTAGCCATTGTTGTACGCAATCAAAACGCTGTTGTTGCAACCAAAGTTGTACTAAGCTCGCAGAGAGTGGCGGAATTTCAATTAAAAAACGTTCGGAATAACGAATTAGCTCTGCTTCTTCGATAGCTGATAAAACGACGGTTTGTTTTAGGGCAATTTGAGCTTGTGCTAATAACACACGTCCCCAAGCATTAAAAAACTGCATTTGACCAATGCGTGTCATGGCAACGCCTTTTTCTAAATGCAATATCGCTTCAACTAATTGATTACTTTCGTAAGCCAATTCACCTAATCCTAAATGCAACATTCCACAGACTGGCACATCTTGCCAGCCAAAAGCGATACATTCTGCTAAAGCGCGATTATAAATTTGTTCAGCTGCTTCTAGTTCGCCACGTAATAAATAACAACGTCCTAAACCTAAGACGGCAAAAATAGGAATCATTAAATTATATTTGGCTTGGCTAATATGGGCATTGGCCATAAACAAGCGTTGAGCTTTGTCAATTTTGCCTTGTACATAATAACAAAAGCCCAAACAAACGGATGCGCCACTATATAACACTTGTTTGGGTGACAAATAATTTAGAGCTTCCATCACAGAGGCTTCGGCACGTTCAATATCACTGGTTAGGCAATATTGGCAACCACGAATTAAGGCTATTTGACCTAACAAGCGATGTTGTTTGTTGGTATCAATAGGATTATTACTGAGGTATTGATGAATAGAGGCTAAGTGACGATCTATTTCTGAGAGATTGTCCATCACCAAACCTGCCCACGCACATAACATAGATAATTTGGGACAGTTGGCTAAGATGCTAGAAGGTAATTGGTATGCCCAAGTGACAGCAGTAGTAATTCGGCCTAAAGAAAATAGTTGTGAGCTATTATCTTCCATTAACTGTGCAGCTAGTGTGTAATCTTGAGCATTCATACTATGTTGAATGGCTTCGTTTAATAAATGATGTTGTGTAAACCACAAACTAGCACGTTGATGCAAGGTGGTGATGTCATCTGGACTATATAGTTCTTCTAGGCGACTTTTTAATAGTGAAGCAAATAAATGATGATAACGATACCAGCCACGTTTATGATCTAAACAGCTAATAAATAAGTTTTGTTTTTCTAATTCATTAATTAGCTGACGACTATTGTTTGTCTGGCGTAAGCTATCACACAAACTGGCATTAAATTGCCCTAACAAACTGGTTTCTAATAAAAATTTTTGCAGCTCATCAGAGAGTTGATTTAACACTTCATCCATCAAAAAATCAGTAATGTGCCGATCATCACCTGCAAAATTTTTAATAAACATAGACTTATTGCTGGTATTGCTTAACGAAAGTGCAGCAAGTTGTAAACCAACAATCCAGCCTTCAGTGCGTGTTTCTAAGCTTTTTACTAAATCGGGCGTTAATTTTAGTTGCATTGATTGATTGCAAAATTGCTGAACTTCTTCAACACTAAAACGTAAGTCTTGGGTATAAATTTCGGTGAGTTGCCTTTGAGCGCGTAAGCGTGCCAAAGAAAACGGCGGTATTGTTCGGCTGGTGAGGATTAGGTGTAGTTGTGGTGGTAAGCGTTCTATCATAAATGCTAAAGCATCATGCAAAAATGGCTCATGTAAACAATGTAAATCGTCTAATACTAAACATAATGGCTCAGTAAGTTGTCCCAAATCGTTTAATAAAGCGCGTGTTAAGCCTGAAATAGCAGGTAATTGATTGCTACTAGATAAATGATGGCTTTGGTTAGCAAAATCAGGAAATTGACTTTGAATGGCACTGACTAAGTGCATCATAAATTGAGTGGTATCATTATCTGTATGGTCTAGTGATAACCATGCACAACGCATATCAAGTGAGTTGACCCAAGAGCTAGCTAATACGGTTTTACCATAGCCAGCAGGAGCGCAAATCAGCGTAATAGGGCTAAGCTGTGCAGATATTAGTCGAGGTCGGTTGACTAATTGCACAGGGCTTGTAGGTATGCGCAATTTAGCAGCAAGGATATAGTCCATCGTCTTAACCATTGTGGTGTGATGAGGGCTTACAGCTTGGCTTATGGCAAATTGAGTCGTTTAGATAAGCGTTAATCAATAGCGTTTAAGCTTACCAGCCGATTGTAAGACCTGTTATTTTTGTTGTGTGTGAGTATTTTATTGACGATAGATGACTAATTATTGATAAAAAATGACAATATTATCGGATGATTGGAAAATAAGCTGAACAGAGATTACACAAAGAAAAACTAGTAGTCTTAAAGACGAGGAAAACAGTCACAAGGGACGAGGACTGAGTTTGATGTTGTTGTGTTGACGCAACAACATCACAAGACTTAGTAGCAAAAAAATTATTAACAGCTTTTGACTTAGATGTTTGACCGAAATTAGGTTCTAAGTCAAAAGTCATTAACAAGGTATATTTGCAAAAATAAATAATACAAGTTAAATAAATAACCGTCTTGTAACATTATCGTATTAATTACAAGCCAGCAGTTTGTAAACGGTTGGCATGAGCGCGATAAATTGTTTTTGGATTGGTTTCAAATAAGTTAACAATACCAAAGAAACCGTTAATAGCATCTAAATGGTTGTTCCAATAGTTAGAGCGAACCACTTTACCCAAACGCTGTGAACACTCACCTACCAAACCGTCATTTTTTTCGCCACTAAATAAGAAGGCGGCTGATAACAAACCAATACCTGCATCTAAGGGGTCAAGCACATTAGTTAACACACTTACGCCACCCCAAGAATAGTAATTAACTTTGTGTGTTACACCATTTTTAGTGTAGTTTTGGCTATAAGCACCTTCGCCACAAGCACTAGGTACACCTGCTGGATATTTGCTATTAAAAGTAGTTAAACCAGGAGTTGTGAGGCTATTTAAAGCGTTAATTGAGCTTTGATCTAAAGTCGGAGTGCCATAAACAAAAGTTAAAAAGCCTGCTAAACCATCACCAACAGTTTTGAGAACAGCTTCAGTGACTGTACCCGCTGGAGCAACTTTACGAACTACGTCTGCTACTCGTGAGCCTTTATTAACACCATTGACACTTGTTACAGAAGCAACGAGGTCTGGACGAACAGCAGCAGCATAACGTGAAGTTGGGCTGCCTTGGCTATGACCAATTAAGTTAAATTTGCTATAACCATAAATTGCTTTTAGGTCTTGCATTTCCTTAATTAATTGTTCGCCACGTAATTCATTGCTACCTACTGCAGAAACGGTAGCCACATGTACTTTGCCACCATCAGCTTGTAATGTAGAAGGAACTTGATAAAAGTAATCTGCACCCCAAAAATTTTTAAACCCTAAAATACCGTGTACTAATAAGGTAGGGTATTTGGTTGTAGTGTAACCAGCTTGCGCGGTTGGTGCAGCGACCATTAATGAGCTAGCTAAAGCGGCGGCAGAAAGCGTTAATAATTTTTTCATGGTTGTCATCCTGTCAACTCATTCTCTAAGCATCTCAAAATTGGGATGTTGAAAATGCCTGAGTTTTTGAGTTTGTTATGGTTGTTTTAAGTTTTTTATGAGCATTACTGCTCTTGATGGGACGTATGATGAACTAAACTAAAAGGCTAAAAATCAACCGTAAGGATGAAAAAAAGGATGAATTTGAGGATGATTTTTTGGCGTCTTTTCGCAATGATGGCGTGAAAAAGTATGAATTTTGACTTTTTATATCAAAAATGGCGTTTAAAGTTAAAATTTTAGTGAATATAAGCTTGTTGATTTAATCTACTAGAGTTAATTGTTGTTGTGAATGAACAGTCGATGAGTGGTGATTTTTTAACGATTAAATACCAAATACTTTTAATAAGGCATCCCATATCCCTTCAACTCGTTTGCTGCCTTTGCCTTGTGTTGGTTGATGTAAGGGTGATTGCTCATAAAAATATAGGCCTGTTTTGCCCTGAAAACGATCATTAAATAAAGAGTCTTTGCCTAAATAATAGGACACAAAGGTTTCACAACGATAGTTACTATAAGCTAAATCACTGCTAAAACCCAAAGTGGCACTTTGTTGAATAAGGCGTGATTGTTGTGCTGATTCGACGACAACACCGCCACTGCCTTTAATAATTAATTGACATTCACCATGGAAAATCAAATAACGTAATTGTAGTGTTAACCAGCTATGTAAACTAAATAATCGCCAATGTTTGCTAATAACAACAGGATGATTACGATCTTTAATAACGCCTACTAAACCACGAGGCTTACAAACCAGACGGCTATTTGGAGGGAGGCTAATAATCACCAATTCTTCAAAAGGATGATACATTGAGGCCAGTTGTACGACTTCTGTTTCTGCACTGCGTATTCTGACTAAAGTGACTAAACCTGCTGCCCAACTGGTTAATGGAATAGAGGCGTTTAAAAACCATTGCGTTGTTTTTTCGGCACGTTGACTAAAGCTTTGCAAATAATCAGGATGTAGTAATAACTCTTGATGCGGCAGTAACTCAACAGTCAAGGCATGTTGTGAGATATGACCTGTTGCAATCGGTAAATAAGGCTCTTGAATGCTAGCATCAATTTGTACGGCTTTTAAACGAGAGACAATAGGAGCTACTAAAAAATACAAGACAATTTTAATGATAATAGGGGTTAGTATAGCAGCTAATAAAATGCCTATAGCCATGGGTAAAATTTCGCTGATGGCTTGTTTGAGTTGTGTTAATAAGCTGCTATTAACTAAATGTTGACTATGTTCTACTGTGTTTGAAATATGATTTAAGGCTTGTTTGGTTTGCAGAAGCTCTTCAATTAAACGTTTATTTTCGGCAATAATAGCTGAGTTGCTAACTTTATTTTGCCAGAGTTGTTTTGCTTGTTTGGCAGTTTCTAATTGGGCATTGAGTGCGGCAATTTTAATTTTATATTCACGGAGTTGTTGGGCTGTTTCAGACAAAGGATTTTTGCGTGATAACCAATGTTCCTCCCATAAATCATCGCGTTGTTGACGCAACTCACTCAACTCTTGTTCTAAGCGAGTCACTAAGGTTTGGCGATTAGCGAGTTGTGTTTCTAATTTTGCTGTGGCTTGAGCTGTTTTTTGTTGAGCTATTTGTAGCTCTTGGTAGCGTTTGTTGAGAATAATTTGAGTTTGACGTTGTTGAAGGTACTGTTGCTCAGCCTGTTCAAGTTGTTGCCATTCATGTTTGAGCCAAGAAGCTGCTAGTAACACAATAACAATGAGTACCAACCAACGCAGTTTTTCGGTCAGAATACGCAGTATAGTGAATAAGAGCTTGGCCATGGTTAAGTTAATCGTCGTCCTGCTTTCGACTTTTATACCATACCAATAAAGCCAAACCACCAAAAACTAACAAAATAAAGCCAAGCTCAATCAGAAAAAACATAAAAAACTAGATTTGTCGCAATTAAGAATAGGAGCTGATTTTAGCCCCTATTCTGCCATTTAGGACTTAGGCATTATCGCCTATTTGTTTGTAAAATGTGCTAATTGCGATGCAATGCCTAAGTTCGGAGTTTATTGCTGTCTAATCAAATAATCAAACGCGGCTAATGAGGCTTTTGCGCCTTCACCCATCGCAATAATAATTTGCTTAAATGGGGCAGTAGTCACGTCGCCTGCGGCAAATACACCCGCCATTGACGTTTCACCACGGGCATTGACTTCAATCTCACCACGGTTAGTTAAGTTTAGGGTGTCTTTTAACCAATCAGTATTGGGCAATAAACCAATTTGTACAAATACACCTGCAACCGCTAAATGATGACTCTCATTGTTTAAGCGATTGGTATAACTTAAGCCCGTCATTTTTTGGCCATCGCCATGTACTTCGGTCGTTAAGGCTGAAGTGATTACGGTGACATTAGGCAAACTATGCAATTTCTTTTGCAACACGGCATCAGCACGCAGTTTGCTATCAAACTCAAGCAAGGTCACATGGCTAACTATACCTGCTAAATCAATCGCTGCTTCTACACCCGAATTACCACCGCCAATCACTGCAACGGCTTTGCCTTTAAATAACGGCCCATCACAGTGTGGGCAGTAGGCTACCCCACGACCACGGTATTCTTTTTCACCATTGACGTTCATTTCGCGCCAACGTGCGCCTGTCGCAATTAAAATGGCTTTGCTGCGTAAGGTTGCGCCACTGGCTAATTCCACATGAAATAAGTCATCTTTGCTTAAACGGCTGGCACGTTGATTGTTGATAATATCAACCTCATAGCTTTTTACGTGTTCTTCTAAAGAGCGTGCTAATTTTGCGCCATCAGTTTCTTTCACCGAGATAAAGTTTTCAATGGCTAAGGTATCCATTACTTGGCCACCAAAACGCTCAGCTACAACACCCGTTCTAATGCCTTTACGGGCGGCATAAATCGCTGCCGCTGCCCCTGATGGGCCACCACCGACAATTAACAAGTCATAAGGGGCTTTGTCATGTAACTGAGCGGCGGCTTTGGCTTCGGCTTCAGTATCTACTTTGGCTAAAATCTCTTCTAAAGTCATTCGGCCTTGACCAAACTCTGCACCATTTAAACGTACCGAAGGCACGGCCATAATGTTTTTATCGGTCACTTCTTGTTGAAACAACGCCCCATCAATCATGGTATGACTGATATTGGGGTTAAGTACCGCCATAATGTTTAAGGCTTGCACCACGTCTGGACAGTTGTGACAAGACAACGAAACATAGGTTTCAAAATTTAAGCGAGTAGACAAGCCTTTAATTTGCTCAGCAATCACTGCCTCAATTTTGGGGGCATAACCACTGACTTGTAATAAGGCTAATACTAAAGAGGTAAATTCGTGCCCTAAAGGGATGCCTGCAAAACGTACTCTAGGTGTTTCTCCCACACGTGCAATCGCAAATGAAGGTTGACGTTCACCAGAGACAGGTTCGGCAAGACGAATTTTGGCATTTAAACCAGCAATTTCTTGCAATAACTGATGCAATTCTTGTGCGGCTTGGCTGTCATCTAAACTGGCAATCAATTCAATGGGATTAACCAGTCGTTCTAAATAGGCTTGTAATTGAGCTTTTAAGTTGGCATCCAACATGATATGACTCCAGTAGGGGCAGCTCTTGTAGCTGCCCAAGTGACTGTATATGTTAAAACTTAAGGGTTTCAGGGCAACCACGAGGGTTGCCCCTACATACATTAAATCTTGCCAACCAAATCTAAAGAAGGCTTCAAGGTTTCTGCACCTTCTTGCCATTTTGCTGGGCAAACTTCACCAGGATGGTTAGCAACATATTGTGCGGCTTTGACTTTGCGCAGCAATTCACTGGCATCACGACCAATGCCGTTTTCATGGATTTCACAGAGTTTGATTTGACCTTCGGGATTAATCACAAACGTACCGCGTAAGGCTAAACCTTCTTCTTCAATCATCACTTCAAAGTTGCGGGCTAATGTGCCTGTTGGGTCGCCAACTAAAGGATATTGCACTTTGCGGATGGTGTCAGACGTGTCGTGCCATGCTTTGTGAGTAAAATGGGTATCAGTAGACACACCATAAATTTCAACGCCTAATTTTTGAAACTCGGCATAGTTATCCGCTAAATCACCGAGTTCTGTTGGGCAAACAAAGGTGAAGTCAGCAGGATAAAAGACAACCACAGACCATTTGCCTAACAAGGTTTCGTTGCTAACAGGAACAAATTTGCCGTTGTGATAAGCCGTGGTTTTGAAAGGTTTTACGGTGGTATTGATTAAGTTTGCCATGATGATTTTCCTCAGAGAGTTTAAGTTTAGGACAGAGACATTTGAAGAAAATGTCTCTGTCACTGTTCAATCTGAGGTCAATCCTAGCGAAAATTTAAAAATAGTTAAAATTGATTTTTTATTAAAATTTAATAGTTAAAAGCTATTATTGTTTTTGATTACGATGTGATAGCATCAAAACACATATAGCACATATATAGAAACTCTGAGGTAAATCACTATGTCACAATTGCATTTTTATGTGCCTGATGACTTAGAGGCACAAATTCGACAACAAGCACAACAGCTCAATTTGTCGGTCTCTAAGTATTTGGCAGAATTAGTCAAACGAGAGTTAGCAACGCAGCAGCAATGGCCTGATAGTTATGTGGTGTTATTTGACCAATGGCAGGGTGAAGCTAGCCAACGGCCAGAACAATTGCCAGTCGATGAGCGATTAGGGTTTGATTGATGTATTTATTAGATACTAATACCTGTATTCAGTTATGGCAACGAAAAAATATCACGGTACGTCAGCATTTTTTGGCCTGTCGCCCGCGTGAAATTGCTTTGTGCAGTGTCGTAAAAGCAGAGTTATGGTTTGGCGCACAACGCAGCCAACAGCCTACGCATAATATGCAGTTGCTACAGGCTTTATTTGCGCCAATTCAAAGTTGGGTATTTGATGATAATGCGGCTCACTATTATGCACAAATTCGTGCCGACCTTGCGGCCAAAGGCCAACTGATTGGCGCAAATGACATGCTAATTGCCGCAATTGCCTTAGCACATCAAGCGACTTTGGTGACGCATAATACTCGCGAGTTTCAACGTGTATTAGGGTTGAATTTGGTGGATTGGGAGCTTTAAGGCTTTAACCAATACACAGGATTGACTTCAATACTGTGTTCACCAATCGAAAACCACAATTGGCCTTGTTGAATGGTGCATTGAATTTGCATGGTGCGTTCAACGGCTTGGGCTAAAGCTTCGGTTTCGGCAGGGAGTAAATTAATCACGGTTAAATTATCAAAACGACTGAGTTTATCTTGCATTTTTTTCCACCACACATCCGCCGTGCCACCACCATAACTGACAATCACTGCTTGTTGACCACGACTAGCTGCTTTACGTAGACGTTTTTCATCGGGTTGGCCTAAATCAATCCACAATTCAACTTCATCTCGTAGGTTTTTTTGCCACAAATCAGGTTCATCTTCAGCACTTAAACCTTTGGTAAACTGCAAAGAATCGCTGGCATATAAGGCAAAAGCGACAAGTCGAATCATCATCCGTTCATCGGTTTCGGATGGATGTTGAGCAATGGTGAGTTGATGTGTTGCATAATAATCTCTATCCATATCGGTAATAGAGAGTTCTGCTTTAAAAATAGTAGATTTAAGAGCCATGTTGACTATCTATCTTGCAAAAATAAGGCGAGTAACATAACAGAATTACGTTAAAATAGCGGCTACTTTTAATCTTTGAAACGATTGTTAATGACACCTAAGCCTACTTTTAGCCATCTTGGTATTGATTCTTTATTAGTTAAAGCAGTCAATGAGCTTAATTACCAACAGCCCACCCCCATCCAACAAACCGCTATTCCCGCCATTTTGCAGGGACGTGATGTGGTGGCAGGCGCAGAAACAGGCTCAGGCAAAACCGCTGCGTTTGCTTTACCTTTGTTGCAGCGTTTATCTCAGCAAGCACAAACAAGTCAGGCGAAAGGCAATCAGATTCGCGCCTTAATTCTTGCCCCAACTCGTGAATTAGCCATACAAATTGGCCAAGCGATCAATAGTTATGGCCAATATTTACAGCCACGTTTAAAAGTATGTGCGGTGTTTGGTGGTGTCTCCATTAACCCACAAATGTTGTCTTTGCGTGGTGGTGCAGATATTGTTGTGGCGACAACAGGCCGTTTGCTCGATTTAATGGCACATAACGCGCTTAAATGTGATGCTTTAGAGTATTTAGTGTTGGATGAAGCCGACAAAATGCTTGGATTAGGCTTTAGTGAAGAATTAACCCAAATTCTTAAAGCTTTGCCAAAAAAACGCCAAAACTTGTTATTTTCGGCAACATTTCCACCCGAATTACAACAGTTGATTGAGCAATTATTATATCAACCTCTCGAAATTAACCTTGCGAAACAAGACGAAAATTTAATTGAACAGCATGTATATGTCGTTGAGCAAGAACGTAAAAATGCGGCATTAATTCATTTAATTAACAGTGAAAATTGGCAACAAGTATTAGTGTTTGCCAGTGCTAAAAACACCTGTAATCGTTTGGTGTTAAAATTGGCCAAAGCAGGACTTCAAGCCGCCGCGTTTCATGGCGATTTAAGTCAATCGGCGCGCAATAAAGCTTTAGAGGATTTTAAAGCCAAAAAAATTCGCGTGTTGATTGCGACAGATGTGGCTGCACGAGGTATTGATATTCAACAATTGCCTTATGTGGTGAATTTTGAGTTGCCACGCTCAGCCAATGATTATATTCATCGGATTGGTCGCACAGGCCGTGCAGGTCAACAAGGTTATGCTGTGGCATTAATTACCGAAGAAGATGAAGATCATTTTCGATTAATTGAAAAACGCATGAAAAAACGTTTGCCACGTGAACAAATTCTTGGACTTTAGGAGAAAATAATGTCTGTTTATACCGAATTAACCTTAAGCGAAATTCAAGAGTTTGTTAGCCAATACCAATTACAAGCGATTGCCTATCAACCTATTCAAGCAGGAATAGAAAACAGTAATTATTTTGTGAGCACTGCCAATGGCCAAGAATTTGTGCTAACCATTTTTGAAGAGTTAAATGGCCAAGAAGCAAGTTTTTTAGCGCCTTTATTACAGCATTTACAACAAGCTGGCGTGGCTGTAGCCGCTCCTTTAATTGCCAATAATGGTCAAAGTTTATTGACTATTAAAGATAAAGCCGCGCAATTAGCACCACGCATTCAGGGTCAACATCCCTTACAGGTTAACGTTGCTCAAGCACAAGTTATTGGTGAGCAACTGGCTAAATTGCATTTAGCTCTAAAGAAATACCCACTCAAACGCAGCAATGCGCATGGGGCAGCTTGGTGGCAAAAAGAAGCCGCCAAAGCACGCAATGGCATGACTCAAGTTGAACAGTTGATTTTAGATACTGTGCTCAATGATTTTGAAGAAACCACCGAAGATTTTGATGATTTGCCTAAAGGCTTAATTCATGGTGATTTATTTCGCGATAACACCTTATTTGCTGGTGATGAACTCAAAGCGATTTTAGATTTTTCCGAAGCGGGTAAAGATTATTGGTTGCTAGATATTGCTATTACCATCAATGATTTTTGTAGTGATTGGCCGAATGTGGCTCTTAATCAAGCGTTATATCACGCCTTTTTAACTGGCTATCAAAAAGTACGCAAACTCACCGAAGATGAGCAAGAAGTCTTACCCACGTTTTTAACCATGGCCGCACTACGTTTTTGGTTATCACGGCTCAGTGTTGCCAAACGTAATGCTGCCGAAGGTCGCACAGGTGAACATGTGTTACAAAAAGATCCGCAAGAAATGTTAGCGATGGTGAAGGCAAGAATGGTGATGTAGGGGCTGGCTTAGCAGCCCACAATTTTATTTTTTTGCTTGTGTATTAATGGGGTTAGTAATAGTTACATCGGTTGCCCCTTTACTTTCAACAAGTTTTAAAGAGCTAAAAGACGCCACTCGTGCTAAAACATCACGCACTACTTCTTCCATCGGTGTGCCTTTTAGGTTTGATAAGCCACCAACTAAACCAATACCGCCACCATAGCCACCCATGCCTAAACCATAGCTGGATGTTTGATTGTTGCCAGTAAATGTTTTGGCATCGACAATTTTGGCTTTATTGACATCAATAATTTTGATGTCTAAACCTAAATCTGCGGATTTTTTAGTGGTTGAAATAGCACCAACGATAGGAATCATGCCGCCACCAATAGCTTGCTTTTTAGTACTCATACTAATAGAGGTAATTGCACCACTAATCATATAATCAGCCTGTTGAACTTCAACTGTTTTACCTACAAGAGCCAATTCTTTTGCTAACTCATCCATTGCTTCGCGCTCTTGTATATCAAAGCATCCCGTTTCTTTGAGTGCAGTGGTCAACATGGCTTTTAGTCCATCACCAATAGCAGGAAAACTAGCTTCCGATTCACCTGAAGCCATTTGTGCTAATGCAATTAGACCACTCTGACGAGCTGTATCTGCTGTATTAGTTTGGCAGGCGGCAGACTTACAAGTTAAATTGCCAACCATAACACTAGCAATAGGCTTAGAACATTTGGGAAGATTGTAATCTTTTTCTGAAACAGTGGTTTCGGCCATTGTATATGTGGATAAAGAGAGTGTTAAAATGCCTAAACTAGCACGAAAGTTCATAAAATATCCTTTTGTGAGGGGAAGGTGATCTGAGACTGACAGTAATATTTTAGAAATTTAGTTATTTTTAAAGAT
>NZ_CALETI010000068.1 GCF_937920075.1 uncultured Agitococcus sp. | reverse complement strand
CTTTTTTAGTTCTGCTTATTTAGTTATCAGCCAATCCAATTTAGGGCAAATGTGGCTGTTAATGTGCGGTGGACAATTGCTTGCATTGTTCGCTATTTTATATCGTCCACTAACAGCACCCTACCGACAAATTACCCTCTTAGCCGCCGTTTTTGTTTATACGCTTGCACGTGCTGCCAGTGGTCATGCCGCCGAAGCGGGTTTATTAGGTGGGGCTGTGTGGATTCATGCCATTCATATTTGGGCTGCGTGTTTATGGCTTGGCTTAATTATTTGTTATTTATTAACGTTTAATCACAATAAAAACAACCTACTGCATAACACCCAACAACTCTCAGAATTAGCAACACTCTGTTTAATGGCCTTAGTGTTAACAGGTTTTGCCGATAGTTTAAGAATCTATCAATTAGCCGATAACTTTTGGCAATCGGAATATTCTAAAATTTTATTTCTAAAACTCGCTATTATTGCTGTTGCTTTAGGCTTAGCGGCAACTAATCGCTTCTATACTTTGCCACGTTTGGCAAATAAAGCATCGCTTTTTTACTGGCTCGTCAGTATTGAGTCTATTGTTATAGGCTTAGCTTTGGGTGTGGCGAGTTATTTGGGTGGCTTAATGCCCTAGGAAACGACCATGAATCCGTCAGTCAGCTTTCAAAGCCTACGTAGTAAAGCCCTTGCCATGTTAACGCGTCGAGAGCATAGCGCGTATGAATTGCGTCAAAAGCTCTTAGAACAAGGAGCGAGCGAAAGTGAAATCTTGCTAATTTTGACAGAATTTAAAGAGAAAAATTGGCAAAACGATGAGCGTTTTTGCCAAGCTTTTATTCGTCACCATGCTCAAAAAGGTCATGGTGAAGTGGTAATCAAACAAGAACTCAAACAACGTGGTATTGTTAATAACGATTTTATTACGACTGAATTAGAAGAATATGATTGGTTTTTACTGGCACAAGAAACTCGCAGCAAAAAATTTGGCCTAGAACTACCCACAGAACGCAAAGAACAAGCTCGCCAATACCGTTTTCTGCAATATCGCGGCTTTAATAATGAACAATGTTGGCATGCCTTAAAATATAATCATGAGATGGATTAGAAGCTGTTGCCCCTACTCCATCTCTGTCGTTTTGTCTAAAAACCATAACAATGGTGCTTTAGCGGCTGCTCGCTCATCCTGAAATCTAAACAAATAACGGCGGCTCATTTTGGGCCATGCTTTAGCTTCTAACCATTGTTTATCTTTTAACAGATACCATGCGCCTTCAGCATACAAACCACCATTACCTTTATCATCTTCATGGCTTTGCCATGTGCTCACTAATAAGCGGCAGGCTTGACCACTCTTACCATAAAACCCTGAAATTCGGCCATAATCCTCTACAGAGATCGGCGCACTAATCGTCAATTTTTTTCGATCTAAGACAAAAATATCGCTAGTTTGTACGCCCATGCCCATGCCTTCACTGGTCATGACCGAAACGATTAACTCAAGGTCAGAGTCGCCATCCACATTTAATAATTCAACATTAAATGTTTCGGCTGGTGCCATTAAAAAACCGTCACTTTTCCATTCAACCAGCTGTTTGCCCTCTCGCCAATAGCTCATTTTAAAATAATCAGCATCATTGTCTTTTTCTGCTTGATAACTGCCTTGCATACAAACCTTTTCTTGAGGCTTGTTGGGAACAACGAGACAATTGCCGACGATGGGAGCAGTGGCTTTTAGGGCTTGATAGGGCATTTTTTGCTCAAAATTAAACGCCCCTACTTTTGAGCAAGGTCGTAAATCAGTTAGCACTGAAGCCGATAAAGTGCCACTCGCGGTGGCACTGAATAATAAAATAAACGTTTTTAGTTTCATGATTTTAAGAAAGTTTTTACACCATCTGCTGCACCTAACAACAACACATCAGCACCACGCTTAGCAAATAAGCCATTTGTGACCACACCAACGATTTGATTGAGGGTAGTTTCTAATTCAACAGGGTTAACAATGCTTAAATTATAAGTATCTAAAATGACATTTCCATTATCAGTGACAAAACCTTGACGATAAACAGGGCTACCACCCAACTTAACTAACTCTCGTGCCACATAAGAACGTGCCATGGGAATGACTTCCACAGGTAAAGGAAAGGCTCCTAAGACATCTACTTTTTTGCTTGCATCAGCAATACAAATAAATTTTTTGGCCACTGCTGCAACAATTTTTTCGCGGGTTAATGCCCCACCACCACCTTTAATCATATGCAAATGACTGTTTACTTCATCTGCCCCATCAACATAAATGCTTAAACTATCCACCGAGTTTAAATCGACGACTTCAATGCCAATTTTTTGCAAACGCTCAGCCGTTGCTTTTGAACTGGCAACCGCTGCTGGAATGTGTTGTTTCATGCTAGCCAACGCATCAATAAAAAAGTTGGCTGTTGAGCCTGTGCCTACGCCCAAAATTTCATCTTTTTCAACATAAGCTAAAGCAGCCTCAGCAACGGCGCGTTTTAATTGATCTTGGGTCATTGAAGGTTCTCCGCAAAAATATGCCTTACCCATTTCTTCGAAATGCGCAGGTCTTAAAAAAGTCGCTGATATTATACCTTGAGAAGTAGACGATAACTGCTTAATATGGCTGTTTTATTTTAAGATAACTAATTAAGATGATTCGCTTAGAAGATTATGTCCGCCGTACACTACAAGCAAAGGTGTATGATATTGCCAAAGAAACGCCGTTGGATGAAATGCGCTATTTATCACGGCGTTTAAAAAACAAGATTTTACTCAAACGCGAAGACTTGCAACCCGTTTTTTCGTTCAAAATTCGTGGTGCTTATAACAAAATTGCTTCCCTTTCCCAAGAAGATCGTGCCAAAGGCGTAATTTGTGCCTCAGCTGGCAATCATGCTCAAGGTGTTGCTTTGTCAGCAAGCAAATTGGGTATTAAAGGCATTATTGTTATGCCACAAACCACACCTGATATTAAAGTCAATGCAGTAAAAAGCTTTGGTGGCCATGTGGTGTTGCATGGCGATGCGTTTGATGAAGCCGCAGCTTATGCCAAACAACTAGCTGCCGATAAAGGTTATAGTTTTATTCACCCTTATGATGATTTAGAAGTGATTGCTGGCCAAGGCACTGTGGCGATGGAGATTTTGCGCCAACAAACCCAAGGCATAGATGCCGTGTTTATTCCTGTGGGTGGTGGTGGCTTAATGGCAGGGATGGCCGCTTATATTAAATATGTACGTCCTGACATTAAAGTGATTGCCGTAGAGCCTGAAGATGCTGCTTGTTTAAAAGTCGCCATGGATGCGCAAGAGCGCGTGGTATTGTCACAAGTGGGCTTATTTGCTGATGGTGTTGCTGTGGCACAAATTGGTGAACAAACCTTTAAAGTTGCCCAACACTGTGTAGATGAAGTGATTACTTGTAATACTGACGAAATTTGTGCTGCCATTAAAGACATTTTTGAAGATACACGCTCGATTGCTGAGCCAGCAGGCGCATTATCTTTAGCGGGATTAAAAAAATATTGTCAACTTGAACAATGCGAACAGCAAACACTCATTGCTATTGATTCAGGTGCAAATATGAACTTTGATCGTTTGCGCCATATTTCTGAACGCACAGAAATTGGTGAAAAACGCGAAGCCATTTTTGCTGTGACTATTCCTGAAAAAGCAGGTTCATTTAAAACCTTTTGTCAGATGCTAGGTAAACGTAATCTGACTGAATTTAACTATCGTTATGCCGATAATAAAGAGGCTTATGTGTTTGTTGGCATTCAGTTACGTGCAGGCACACAAGAACGTTTAGAGCTGAAAGAAAATCTTGAGAAAAAAGGCTATGCCGTTTTAGATTTATCCGATGATGAAATGGCAAAACTGCATATTCGTCATTTAGTGGGTGGTCATGCTGGTTTAGCTGATGAACATCTTTTTAGGTTTGAATTCCCTGAACGGCCAGGTGCTCTGCTGAACTTTTTATCGCGTTTAAGTGGCCATAATATTAGCTTGTTCCATTACCGCAATCATGGTGCAGCGTATGGTCGCGTTTTGATTGGCTTACAGTTAGGCAAAAAATCTAAAGAAGACTTGTTAGCCTCATTGGAAGCCGTTGGCTACCCGTTTAGCGAAGAAAGTAGCAATCCTGCTTATCAGTTGTTTTTGCGCTAAATAATGTGCTTGTTACTTTTTAGGGCATCAACTGATGCCCTTTTTATTTGATCTGAAAATATTACAAACCAATTTTTTAGTGACGTTTGACGTTCTTAACAATGGCTTGTTGTGAATTATTTTTTATCCTATTATGTCCATAATTAAAACCTAAATAGAGTGCTTTTTATGGACGTTTTACAGGCTAGACTTTCAGTCAGTATCACCGAGTTAAAAAAGAATCCTAGTGCGATTATCGACAATGCACATGGTCAACCTATTGCTATTTTAAATCACAATCGCCCTACTGCCTATTTAGTCCCTGCTTCTACCTTTGAAGCAATGACTCAAGCAAGCCAAACACCACCGATGTTATTAGCCGATTTATTAAATAGCTTACCACCTGTCACAAGCATTAAAGGTGATCCTGTAGAGATTCAGCAAGAGATGCGTAATGAGTGGTAAATATTTACTAGATACTTGTTTGTTGATTGGCTTACAACAGCGTTATCCTGATGC
>NZ_CALETI010000067.1 GCF_937920075.1 uncultured Agitococcus sp. | reverse complement strand
ATAACGTTGCTTTATGCTCAATGGATAATGCTGCTTTGTTTGGCCATGAGTTATATACCATTAACTTCTCAGAAGCGGTTAAACGTGAGTTATTGTGTGATTACAAGGTGATTGTGTTAGCGGTTGACGAAAATCATATTAATGCTCGATTACAAAACCTATTAAAAGATGAGGATAACCAACTTAAAGTCGATGATGCCGCCAAAATTGTCGGCTGTTGGAAGGCTTTATCTAAACAAGGCACACAAGAAGACCTCATTGGCGACACAAACCCGATGCGCCGCGCCGTGGCGTTTTGTCAGGTGATTGAACCCAGTACCAAAGGCAATACCCACAAAGTTAGCTCTAAAAACATTGCCAAGATGTTTCAGGCAGTAGTTGAAGCCTATCAAGAACAAGAAGCCGATAAATCGACCATTGATACCTATTTGCAATGTCATGCCGAACATATTGACGGCAGTATGAACGCCTCACAAAAAGAAGAAAAACTCACTTGGCTGAAAGAAGAAACGCCCGAAAATACCTGTCGTATTTTGTCTAATGTGCGTTGTTTATCGGAGGGTGTGGATGTACCTGCCCTTGATGCTGTGTTGTTTTTAACACCGCGTAATAGTCAAGTGGATGTTGTGCAATCGGTTGGCCGTGTGATGCGTAAAGCCGAAGGCAAAAAACGCGGTTATGTGATTTTACCTGTGGTGATTCCTGCTGGTGTAGAGCCACACGAAGCCCTTAACGACAACAAGACTTATAAAGTAGTATGGCAAGTCTTACAGGCGTTACGTTCTCACGATGACCGTTTTGATGCCATGATTAACAAAATGGATTTAGACCTTAACGCCAATATGTTGTCGAAGATGGAAGTGGTTGCCATTACCGACAAAATCAATCCAAAAACCAAACTCACCAAAGGTAAAACCAGTCGCCAACAAGCAGGCAAGGGTAGTTTTGGCATTGGTCAAAAAGTTGACAATAACGCCCCCGAACAACAGCAAATGGAATTTGAAGTCGGTGAAATTGAACGTGCGATTTATGCCAAAGTGGTGCAAAAATGCGGTAATCGTCGCCATTGGGAAGATTGGGCAAATGACATTGCCAAAATTGCCAATACTCACATTAGCCGTATTCAAGCCATTTTAGATAATCCCGATAATACTGGCGAAATAGCCGCGTTTACGGCCTTTGCCGAAGAATTGCGTGATGACCTCAATAACGCCATTACCGATGGTGAAATTGTCGAAATGTTGGCACAGCATTTAATTACCAAGCCAGTGTTTGATGCCTTATTTAGTGATTACAGTTTTGCCAAGTTTAATCCGATGTCCATAGCCATGCAGGATGTGCTAGACAAGTTACATGAGCATCAACTGCACAAAGAAACCGACACGCTACAACGCTTCTATGACAGTGTGCAAGAACGCGCTAAAGGTATTGATAGTGCGACAGGTAAGCAAAAAATTGTCGTGGAGCTGTACGATAAGTTTTTTAGAAATGCTTTTCCTAAAATGACCGAGCGTTTAGGCATTGTTTATACGCCTGTTGAGGTGGTGGATTTTATTATTCATAGCGTCAACGATGCCTTAAAAAATGAGTTTGGCCAAACCTTGGGCGATAAGAATGTGCATATTATTGACCCCTTTACAGGTACAGGCACGTTTATTACACGCTTGCTGCAAAGTGGCTTAATTAGTGATGCTCAATTACCCTATAAATATAAAAATGAGATTCATGCCAATGAGTTGGTGTTACTGGCTTATTACATTGCCGCCATTAACATTGAGGCGGTTTATCACGATATTATTTTAGATGATTACGCGCCCTTTAATGGCATTTGTTTGACCGATACTTTTCAGATGTACGAAAAAGAGGACATGATTGATAAGTTGTTGGTGAAAAACAGTGCCA
>NZ_CALETI010000066.1 GCF_937920075.1 uncultured Agitococcus sp. | reverse complement strand
AATTTAGAGACAGGCAAAACCAGTACCACCAAAGCACAATCTATCTTTAAAGTGGTTAATAAGTAGTAACTGGCTGTGCTAAAATCTCAAGCTAAACTTTTATTTTGATTTATAACTCATGTGGCAAAACCTTAGCTACATGAGTTTTTTTGTTTATAAACTATGAAATATCCTCTTTTAACTTTGTTTAGGACTTACGCGGTTATCGCTTATTTGTTCACATTTCAATCGTTTTTAACGATTTTATGCTCGCAAAACGTGCTAATTTTGGCAAAATGCGTAATTCCTGTGCTTTTATCATGGTCTTTAGTGGCTTGTAATACAGGTACAGTCACAGAAGATACGTCCTTACAGTCAGCGGCATGGCAATGGCAATTACCTACCAATTTTCCTGTGCCATTTGTGCCTGCCGATAACCCAATGACCACTGCAAAAGTCGAATTGGGACGGCATCTATTTTATGATCTGCGTTTATCGGGTAATGGCACACAAGCTTGTGGTACTTGTCATTTGCAAGAAAAAGCATTTACCGATGGTTTGGCCGTTGCTAAAGGCTCAACAGGAGAGTTTCATCCGCGTAACTCTCAACATTTAGCCAATGTTGTGTATAACACCACACTCACATGGGCAAACTTTAGTCTAAGCAGCTTAGAACGCCAAATGGAAGTGCCAATGTTTGGTGAAGACCCTATTGAGTTAGGGATTAATGATAAAAATAAAGAAGAAGTGTTACAGCGTTTTGTCCAAGATAGCCAATATCAACAATTATTTAGTCAAGCATTTCCAGAACAAAATCAAGCGATTAATTACGCTAATATTATTAAAGCGATTGCCAGTTTTCAACGTGCCTTGATTTCGGGAAATTCGCGTTATGACCAATCATTAACAGGTAAAGCCACGCTGACTGCTAGCGAAATACGCGGTAAAGATTTATTTTTTGGGGAAAAAGCCGAATGTTTTCATTGTCATGGTAGTTTTAATTTTAACGACCAAGTGCGTCATGCAGGTTCACGCATTGTAGAAACACCATTTCATAATACAGGCTTATTTAATATTGGCGGTACAGGTGAATTTCCTTTCCCCAATCGTGGCATTTTTGAATTATCTGGCAAAGCTGAAGATATGGGCAAGTTTCGTGCCTCTAGTTTGCGTAATATTGCGGTTACCGCACCTTATATGCACGATGGTTCTATAGCAACCTTAGAGGCTGTTTTGGATTTTTATGCCGCAGGTGGACGTAATATTACTGAGGGAATTCATGCAGGGGATGGTCGCAAAAATCCTTTTAAAAGTGAATTAGTAACAAGAATAGACCTCAATGAGCAAGAGAAAGCCGATATTGTCGCTTTTTTAAAAACACTCACCGATGATGAGTTTTTAACGAATCCTAAATTTGCCAATCCATTTACGCAAGCGAAGCAGCCCTAATATGTTTAAGCATCTATTAAGCGGTAGTTTAGCCGCCTTATGTTTGTTACCCATGCAGCAAGTGTTTAGTCACGAAATTAGCGATGAAGGCAAAATAGTCCCGATTTTAAATATGGGTGGGCGATATTTATTAACTGATAAAGATTATCCAAGCAGTCGTTTAAATAATGCTTTAGAGGCGAATGGACAACAAGCTTATCAACAAAAAAACGCTTTAGATTACATTGATTTAGGACTAAAAGTTAATTGGACAGATGATCTAAGTAGTTATGTTAAAGCTTCTTATCATGGTGTAGATTTGGGTGAGGAGTTAGCTGTAGAGCAAGCATGGCTTAAATATGCTTATGATGTTAATCACGATAATATGTTGACCATTAAAGCAGGACGGCAAAATGTACCTTTAGGGCAACAAAATTTAGAGCATAGTCATAATTGGTTAATGGGTGTTACACCTTTAGTGATGAGAGCCAGTATTGCAGGGAGTTGGCTAGATGATGGTGTGCAGCTTGCGTGGCAACATGAAAACGGTTGGCAAGCGCAACTAGGGGCATATCAAGCCGATACATTTCCGAGTAGCAAAAGCAAAGGTGCCAATGCCATTACCGCCAATATAGCTTGGCAAGAAGATTTTAGACGCTTGCAGCTAAGTTTTGCTAATTTTAATGTTAATGGTCGAACCACTGAGCAACAGTTAACACAAGGTCACAGCCACAATCAAGCAGCTTGTTTAACGCCAAGTTTAGGCCAAGTGTGTTTTGATGGTCAAAGTAATATTGTTGTCTTGGATGCTGAACAATCTTGGGGACGTTTGACCTTGAGTACAGAAGCGTGGTTTAAACGTGAATCAGGTAATTTAGGGAGTTTGAGTGGTTTGGTTGACTACAGAGGTACAGTCAACGGTGCATGGTTAACAGCAATTTATCGTTGGCAAGACCAATGGCAATTTTTAGCGCGTATAGAAGATTTGCAAGGTCAACATACCCTTAAAGGTACTAATGCTAAATTAATTGCCCAAGAGGCGGGCATTAGCCAAAGTGATGATACATTTTATCGCGTAGGCATTGGTGCAATTTGGACAGATCAACGTGGTATAAAACTGAGTGCAGAATTACACCATGAAAATATTGGTCAACAAGATAATTTGATTTTTTTATTACGCTATCAAATTGAATTGGTGAGATTTTTGAATGTGAAAACTAACTCCAATCCCTAGGGGCATCTTCATCACATTTTTTACAATTTAATAAATGGCCAAGCATCGATTGGCGGCCTTCGACAGAAATCACCCAAGGTCGTTCAGTCCACGGTGGATTATGGCGCGTATGTTGATTGTGACCACACGCTAACTCTGCCACCCAATGATTTTCTTCATCTGTATGAAAGCCAACAATCGCTTGTTGCATAAAAAACTCTCTAGGTTTCGACTCCGCTCAACCAGCCAAAAAAGCTTTCTGAGTGGAGAGCTTTGGTTTCGACTTCGCTCAACTAACAATGTTCCCTGAGCGGAGTCGAAGGGAGGAATTTTTTATTTACGTTTTTTCTCTTTACGCTCTAATTCAGCCATTGCACTGTTAATGTCTTCATCACTGACATTGGTAATTTGCTGAATGGTATGTTGTGTTTCTTCACGTAATACCAAATTGGCTTGAGTGGCAATGTCATATAAACGACTATCAAAATGCAACAAAGCTTGTTCATCTTGTTGTAATAAGCCAACTTTTTTAAGCGTATCAATAAAGTTTCTAAAAATACCTTTATCAAAAAACTCTGGCGAATTAAATTCATATAACACCGACAAACGTTGTGCTAATAATGAACATAAATTTTCCAATTGTTTTTGGTTAATACTGCCCGATTGACGTTCTGTTAATAAAGAAATGGTCATAAAGTAACGTTCAAGTGTTTCTTTAACTGCTTCGCCCAAAATTACTAATTGAGCATATTCTTCAGTATTTGGATGAGGTGAAAAAATTACATGATCAACAATCGTCAAAATACCTGAGCTAATCAAAATATCAATATGTTGATTAACTAAAGCTTCGATTTCATTCACATCCCAACTTAAAAACAGCTCTGATTTTAAATAAGGATATAAAGAAACAATCACTTGGCTAATTTGCTCACGTTGCAATTGACCATTATGTTGCATTAAACAGGCCACTAAAGAGGGCAACACAAACAAATGCAAAATGTTATTGCGGAAGTAAGTTAAAAATACCGCTTGATTATCAGCCACACAAATTAAATCGCCCAAAGGATGTTTAACCCGTTGAATAGCTTTAAGTTGTACACCATAGCTCAACATCCCCGCGCCATTTAGCTCGGTAATTTTGATACGTGAGCTATAGGGCAGATGACTAGCAATGTGTTTATACAAATCAAGCTGTTTAATTAATACATCTTCATCAATGGCATGATTTGGTG
Organism: uncultured Agitococcus sp.; assembly: GCF_937920075.1. GTDB lineage: Bacteria > Pseudomonadota > Gammaproteobacteria > Pseudomonadales > Moraxellaceae > Agitococcus. The sequence continues at coordinate 10,530 of NZ_CALETI010000066.1, read as the reverse complement.
TTGATAATAAAACTAAACTTAATAGCGTAATGGGGTTAATGGCGGCAGCTTGGTTAATGTGGGTATTAATCTGATTTGCTAGATTATCAACCGTACGATTTAACCACGGTAATTTGGCTTTTGCATCAAACGCGGTGTTTTGCCATTGTGGATTTTCTTGATTCAAAATGTCTTTTAAGAAAATTGGCTCACCAAAAGTTAAATGTACTTTACCAAAGATTTTTTCAATCTTGCGGCTGGTTTGAATGATTTGCCAAATTGATTCTTGCTCTTTGGCTGCACCACGTAATTCACCAATATACGTGCTACCTTCCATTAAACGCTCATAACCAATATAGGTGGGAATAAACACAATCGGGCGAGTGTTGTCACGCAAATAACTTTTAACGGTCATTGCCAACATCCCACCTTTAGGCGGTAATAAACGACCTGTCCGTGAGCGACCACCTTCAATAAAGTACTCAATCGGGAAGCCTTTAATGGTAATGAGGTGCAAGTATTCGGTAAAAACAGCACTATAAATATGATTACCTTTAAAAGAGCGTTTTAAGAAAAATGCACCGCCACGTCTTAAAATAGAACCAACTACAGGCATATTTAAGTTAGCACCTGCGGCAATGTGTGGCGGCATTAAACCACGGGTAAAAATGACATAGGACAACAATAAGTAATCAATATGGCTACGATGACACGGCACATAAACCACTTCATGGTCTTGAGCAACATCCGTTACCGTATCAAAATGGTGAACATTAATACCGTCATATAGCTGATTCCATAACCAGTTTAAAGTAATTTGCAAACCACGAATGACTTGATAAGAGTAATCAGCCGCGATTTCGTTAACATAGGCACGGGCTTTTTCTTCGAGCAATTCTGGAGAGATTTGTTGTTCTGAGCTTTCTAAAGCAATCGCATCACGTACCGCTTGAGATTGCAAAATGCTGTGCATTAAATTACGACGATGTGATAAATCTGGGCCAATCGCCATTTCACGTTGACGGCGAAAATGCACACGTAAAACCCGTGAAATTTTACGCAAGGCTAATGAGCTACTCATGTCTTCGTTCATTAAGCCACGAATAGACAAGGGTAAACCAAACTTAACAATGGTTTGATGACCATTAAGAGCAACAGTGACAAATTGTTTTAAGGCGTTTGGTGTAGCCCAAGAATCAGAAAACATAATTTTAAACAAAGAATCTTCTTTGTCAGGTGAGCGCCCCCAAAAAATGGTCACAGGTACTAATTGAATATCTAAATTTGCGTTATTTTTAACGGCTTCGACTAAATTGACAAAACGTTCGGGGTATTCAAAGCGATTTTTTTGTGCTGATTGCGCGCTCGCTTCTTGGGTTAAGAAAAAATAAGATTGTTTTTCATGTAAAAGGTGACTATCAACCGCATGAACAGGTCGATGTAAACCTAAGCGTTGAGCAGCTTCATCGGCCACTAATAAATTAGAAAAAGAGGGGCTTTGTAAAACATAAACAACGGGATGTTGCGGATCGATTTGTAGCTCGTCGGCGGTCTCTGGACTGATTTGAGGAGACACCCAAGTATTTAATGCTTTACGAGAAGTTGCCGAAAAAAGTTTATCTAAACCAAACCAATTTGCCATAACAGTATCTAATTAATAGTAAAAAGTGGCGACAATCTAGCATGGCTTGCGTTAGGTTGCAGCCAAACTTGTTAATCATTTGTGCCAAAATCTAACAAAACTTTGACTTTTTGCTTAAAAATCGTTTAACTCGGCAGGGTTGAAATGAAAGTTATACTATTATGAAGAAAGTAAAGAGAGTCGCTATGCATCCTGTTATTGCTGAATTATTAACCTTATTACAGTTAGAAGATTTAGAAGTTAATTTGTTTCGTGGTCAAAGTCGTAATATTGTGGGAAAAAATGTCTTTGGTGGCCAAGTGTTAGGACAATGCCTAATGGCTGCGGGGCGCACAGTGGAAAAAGGACGTTTGGCTCATTCTTTACATGGTTATTTTTTGCGAGCAGGCGACACTACCGCACCGATTATTTATGAAGTAGATAGAATTCGTGATGGTAAAAGTTTTATTAACCGTCAAGTCACCGCTATTCAACATGGGCAGCCTATTTTTGTTTGTTCAGCTTCGTTTGCTAACGAAGAGGAGGGCTTAGATCATCAAGCACCTATGCCCAAGGTAGAAGGGCCAGAAGGCTTGCCCAATGAATTTGAGTTACGTCAACAGTTAGCTTCTTTGTTGCCCGAAAAAATCCGCAGTAGTTTTGTTCAAGAGCGTCCTATCGAAATTCGCCCGATTAATCCTGTTAATCCTTTTGCCCCAACCAAACAAGAGCCTCATCGTTATCATTGGATGCGCGCTCAAGACAAATTGCCTGATGATCCTTTGTTACATCAAGCAGCCTTAGTCTTTGCCTCTGATTTTGCCTTAATGGGTACAGCCATGTTGCCTCATGCGGTTACATTTATGCAGTCTAATTTACAAGCAGCCAGTTTAGACCATTCGATTTGGTTCCATCGTCCGTTTAGAATGGATGAGTGGTTGTTGTATGAAATGGATGCGCCCAATGCGAATGCGGGTAGAGGTTTAAACTTTGGTCGTATTTATAGTCAAGATGGTCGTTTAGTGGCAAGTACGGCTCAAGAGGGTTTAATGCGTTTGCGTGAAGTGCCAGAGAAGTATTAACGCTAATAAATTAGGACTTACGCGGTTATCGCTTATTTGTTCGTATTTCGATGAAATGCGTAAGTCCTATACTTCAAACCGATCAATTCTTATCTTGTTGCAATCTCACTAACAAACTGGATGTATCCCAACGTCCGCCACCTAGATTTTGTACGTCTTTATAATATTGATTAACCAAATCAGTGACAGGCAGTTGTGTGCCATTTTTAGCCGCTTCGGCCAAACAAATATCTAAATCTTTACGCATCCAATCGACTGCAAAGCCAAAGTTATATTCATTCTTTAACATTGTGGGATAACGATTAACCATTTGCCACGATGAGGCTGCACCTTGACTAATCACACTCATCGCTTTATCGACATCTAAGCCAGATTGTTGCGCAAAATGAATACCTTCGGCTAAACCTTGTAATAAACCTGCGACACAAATTTGATTAACCATTTTGGTGAGTTGGCCACTGCCAATATCGCCCATATGAATGATGGTTTTACCATAAGCTTGTAAGATGGGTTCAACCTGAGCAAAAATCTCTGTTTTTGCACCACACATCACACTTAATTGACCTTTTTGTGCGCCTAGCTGTCCACCAGAGACAGGTGCATCAACCAAACTGACATTACGTTGAGCAAGAAGATTAGCTAAATCACGAGTCACTTCTGCCGACACAGTAGAGTGGTCTACCAAAATTGTGCCATCTTTGGCATGATGAATGACGCCATCTTCGGCCAAAACGACTTGGCTTAAATCATCATCATTACCCACACAGCTAAAAATAATATCAGCATTGGCAACAGCGTGTTGGATAGTTGTTGCATAGCTCGCGTTATATTCTTTTGCCCATTGTATAGCTTTAATAGTAGTACGATTATAAACCACAATTTCATAGCCTTTATTGGCTAAATGACCAGCCATAGGATAACCCATATTTCCTAAGCCAATAAATGCAAGCTTCATTTTATTACGCTCCTAAAAAATAAAGGCCGCTGTTGCGGCCTTTATCTTCGTTAAAATTAACGTTGTTCGACTGGCACAAAATCGCGTTGTGTTGCGCCAGTATATAACTGACGTGGACGACCGATTTTGTAAGCAGCAGAGTGCATTTCTAACCAGTGTGCAATCCAACCTGGTGTGCGACCTAAAGCGAAAATAACGGTAAACATAGAAGTTGGAATACCGATAGCTTTTAAGATAATACCAGAGTAGAAGTCTACGTTTGGATAGAGTTTACGTTTTACGAAGTATTCGTCACTTAAGGCGATTTCTTCGAGTTTCATGGCTAATTCTAATTGTGGATCGTTGATGCCAAGAGCAGTCAACACTTCGTCACAAGTTTGTTTCATCACTTTGGCGCGTGGGTCAAAGTTTTTGTAAACGCGGTGACCGAAGCCCATTAACTTAGTGCTGTCATTTTTGTCTTTTACGCGAGCAATGAAGTCATCTAACTTAGAGACATCACCGATTTCGTCTAACATTTTTAACACAGCTTCGTTTGCACCACCGTGAGAAGGACCCCACAATGCGGCAATACCTGCAGCGATACAAGCATAAGGATTTGCACCTGTAGAGCCTGTTAAACGTACAGTAGAAGTAGAGGCGTTTTGCTCGTGGTCTGCGTGTAATACAAAAATACGATCCATTGCTTTCGCAATGATTGGATTAACTTTGTATTCTTCACAGGGTGTTGCAAACATCATGTGTAAGAAGTTTTCGGAGTAGCTTAAGTCATTACGTGGGTACATAAAGGGTTGACCCATGGAATACTTATAGCTCATTGCTGCCATCGTTGGCATTTTAGCAATCAAACGGATTGCCGCAATGTGACGATGCTCTGGATTATTAATATCTAAATTGTCGTGGTAGAACGCAGACAAAGCACCAACAACACCACACATCACTGCCATTGGGTGAGCATCACGACGGAAGCCACGATAGAAAAACTGGAGTTGTTCATGAACCATGGTGTGGTTAGTAATTAATTTTTCAAATGCAACTTTTTGTTCTGCATTGGGCAATTCGCCATTTAATAATAAATAGCAAGTTTCGAGGTAGTCTGATTTTTCTGCTAACTGGTCAATTGGGTAGCCACGGTGCAACAAAATGCCTTTATCGCCGTCAATAAAGGTAATCTTAGATTCGCAAGCAGAAGTCGCCATAAAACCAGGGTCATAGGTAAAGTAGCCGTTACTTAAAACGTCTTTTACATCAATAACGTCTGGGCCTAAAGTGCCGCTATAAATAGGCAGGTTGATACTTTTATCACCAACGGTTAACGTGGCTGTTTTGCCCGTCATGGCAGTCTCCTGTGGTTTTTCAGTGCAATAGCAAGCAGGACTTGACGCATCGTGAGTGCGTATTAAAATTTCATGTCCTAATTCAAACTTATTAGATAATTAATAAGTCTAATTTGAGGAACTCAAACTTTTTAGCCAAAGTCCAAGAATTTTTAACAGAGTTTAAGGCAAAAATGATGCCAATGAAATATCACTCTGATAATAAGCTCTTAGAATTTATGAACTCATGACATCAAAAGAGACATGAGGCTAATAACTTTATGAGTAATTGAGCTTAACAAAAACGGCGTTAGCTTAAAGTTTGTTATGATTTTGTCAATAAAGCGAGAGGGGCTAAACGTAAACGATTGTGTTTAAATGCCGTTATTCTGTTCGATTGCTTAAAAAATAAACTAGCTCTTTGGCAAAAACGTATTAATTAACGAAAAAAGTCTGTTTTGTACAAGGCTCGAACTGTATCTTGTTTGTAATCTCGCGCTAAGATGTCTATAATTTCGCGCCGTCTATAGTTAAGACTTACGCGGTTATCGCTTATTTGCTCACTAAAAATCGTTGTCCACGATGTTTAGTTCACAAACCGCGCTAATTGCGAAACAATGCGTAAGTCCAGAGTATTGTTATTTTGGCAACGCCGCCACTTGTCGAATAAAGCCAGCAGTCAACTGCCCGTTATTTTGAACCTTCAAAAGAGGGGAGACTACGCTTTATTCCTCCCTTTGGTTCGCTCATCTTTTGAGCCTTAAATTACGCAGGGTGCCCGCTGTGAAAAGCAATAGACCTGTCAACTTGTCATTAGGTATGGTTCTCGAAGTGAATATGAAGTCGCCTGTTGCGATGGCTTCTATTCTGCATCGTATTTCGGGAATTGTCGTGTTCTTGTTGATTCCTGTCCTTCTTTATATTTTGCAAGGTTCTTTGGCTTCCGAAGAGTCTTTTAACTACGTAAAAGACACCATTTTAGGTGGTTTTATTGGCCGTTTTGTTCTTTTTGTGGCTCTTGCAGGTTTAATTTACCATTTCTTTGCTGGTATTAAACACTTAGTCATGGATTTTGGTATTGCTGAAGAGTTAAAAAGTGGTCGTGCTTTCGCCTCTGCTATTTTAGCTATTTCTGCCTTTTTCATCGCCTTGGCCTTTTATTGGGTGGTATTGTCATGAAAAGTGCAACCAGTTTTAGCCGTTCGGGCATGAGCGACTGGCTCGTACAACGTGTCAGTGCTGTCATCTTAGCTGTCTATTTTGTGGTGATTGTTGGTTGGTTATTAACCGCTGGTCAAGTGACTTATGATGCTTGGCACAGTTTTATGACTTGCACAGCAATGCGTATTTTTAGCTTATTGTCTTTATTATCGTTAGCTGGCCACTCTTGGGTAGGTTTATGGACTGTGACCACAGACTATATGACTACTCGTCAAATGGGTGCAAGTGCAAACTTTTTACGCGTAATTACTCAAATCGCTATGGCAATTGCTATTTTTGTCTATGTGGTTTGGGGTGCTATCATTTTGTGGGGTAATTAAGTAATGTCTCATAGCAATATTCGTACCCTCAGTTTTGATGCCGTTATCGTCGGTGGTGGCGGTTCTGGTATGCGTGCTTCCTTACAATTAGCCCGTGCTGGTTTAAGTGTTGCCGTTTTAACCAAAGTATTCCCAACGCGTTCACACACTGTTGCCGCTCAAGGTGGTATTGGTGCGTCTTTGGGTAACATGAACGAAGACAATTGGCATTATCACTTCTTTGATACCGTCAAAGGTTCTGACTATTTGGGCGACCAAGACGCGATTGAGTTTATGTGTCGTGAAGCTCCCAAAATGGTCTATGAATTAGAACATATGGGTATGCCTTTTGACCGTAACGAAGATGGCACTATTTATCAGCGTCCATTCGGTGGTCATACCTCTAACTATGGTGAAAAGCCAGTTCAACGTGCTTGTGCTGCTGCTGACCGTACAGGCCATGCCTTGTTGCATACTTTGTATCAACAAAATTTACGCGCTAAAACTAAGTTCTTTGTCGAATGGATCGCTTTAGATTTAATTCGTGATGAAGATGGTGATGTCTTAGGCGTAACAGCAATTGACTTAGAAACAGGTGAAGTTGCGGTTTTCCAAGCCAAATGTACTTTATTTGCCACAGGTGGTGCAGGTCGTATTTATGCTGCATCTACTAATGCCTTCATTAACACAGGTGATGGTTTAGGTATGGCAGCCCGTGCAGGTATTCCATTAGAAGATATGGAATTCTGGCAATTCCACCCAACCGGTGTGGCTGGTGCGGGTGTATTGTTAACCGAAGGTTGTCGTGGTGAAGGTGGTTTACTCCGTAACAAAAACGGCGAACGCTTCATGGAGCGTTATGCACCAAACCTCAAAGATTTAGCTCCACGTGACTTCGTGTCTCGCTCTATGGACCAAGAAATCAAAGAAGGCCGTGGTTGTGGTCCTAATGGTGATTATGTTGTTCTTGACTTAACTCACTTAGGCGTTGAAACCATTATGAAACGCTTACCGTCTGTTTATGAGATTGGTAAGAAGTTTGCTAACGTTGATTGTACTAAAGAGCCAATTCCTGTGGTGCCAACCATTCACTATCAAATGGGCGGTATTCCAACCAACATCAATGGTCAAGTCGTTGTGCCTAAAGACGGTAATCCAAACACTGTTGTTAAAGGTTTATACGCGATTGGTGAATGTTCTTGCGTCAGCGTACACGGTGCTAACCGTTTAGGTACAAACTCTTTGTTAGACTTAATCGTGTTTGGTAAGGCAGCAGGTGAGCATATTATTGACACCGTACGTCGTGCACCACATGAATTTAAGCCATTACCTAAAGACGTGTTAGATTTAACTTTAGCGCGTATTAAGAAATTGGATGACTCCACCTCTGGTGAATATGCTCAAGATATTGCTAATGATTTGCGTAAAATCATGCAAGCTCATGCGGGTGTATTCCGTACCCAAGCCATCATGGAAGAGGGTGTGAAAAAAGTTCTTGAGTTGGAAAAACGTTTAGAAAACATTCACCTCAAAGATAAATCTAAAGTGTTTAATACTGCACGTATCGAAGCTTTGGAATTACAAAACCTCATCGAAGCAGCAAAAGCAACGATTATTTCTGCGGCTGCTCGCCCAGAAAGCCGTGGCGCGCATGCTCATGATGATTATCCAGAGCGTGATGATGCTAACTGGATGAAACACACCTTGTGGTACAAAGACGGTAACCGTTTAGATTATAAGCCAGTTAAGATGATTCCTTTAACTGTCGAAACCATTCCGCCTAAGAAGCGTACATTCTAAAGGGGAGAGTTATAATGAGTGACGTGCGTATTTTTGAAGTGATGCGTTATAACCCCGATAAGGATAACGCCCCTTATATGCAAACTTATGAAATTACTTTAGAAGGTAACGAGCGGATGTTGCTTGATGCCTTGTTAAAGTTAAAAAAGATGGACGAAACTTTAAGTTTCCGTCGTTCTTGCCGTGAGGGTATTTGTGGTTCTGACGGTATGAACATCAACGGTAAAAACGGTTTGGCTTGTTTGGTTAACATGCAAGAATTACCTAAAAAGATCGTTTTACGTCCATTACCCGGTTTGCCGATTATTCGTGACTTAGTTGTAGACATGAGCATGTTCTATAACCAATACGAAAAAGTACAACCTTATGTGGTTAACGATACACCACCTCCACCAAAAGAACGTTTACAGTCTCAAGCAGACCGTGAAAAGTTAGATGGTTTGTATGAGTGTATCTTGTGTGCTTGCTGTTCAACAAGCTGTCCATCTTTCTGGTGGAACCCAGAGAAGTTCTTAGGCCCATCGGCATTATTGCAAGCCTATCGCTTCTTGGCAGATACACGTGATACCCAAACCACACAACGTTTAGCAAATTTGGATGATCCATTTAGCTTATTCCGTTGTCGCGGTATTATGAACTGCGTGAGTGTATGTCCTAAAGGCTTAAATCCAACTAAGGCCATTGGTCATATCCGCAATATGTTATTAGAACAAGCAAGTTAAGTCTTGATTGTTTGAAATATCAGCAAAAAAGCTCATCACCTGATGAGCTTTTTTGTTTTTGAAACAATTTGGCATGTGTATTGCAAAATATTTCAAAGAAAAGCAAGTTATCTTGCTGATAAACCTTCAAATCCTGCTAACGTGGGCGGGTCAGCGTTGATGCTGTTGTTATTGAAGTAGCTGACAAAGTCGGTCAATCAAGCTTGTTATGTGTTTTATTGAGCAAAATATTAAAAACACTAAATTTTTTTTGATAAAAGCTATTTATTTCCTAAGTTTTTTTGCTTAGTCTCTACCAATGCTGGTAGTCGGTGCAACACTTAACTGAGATGCACTATAAAAGTACATAGAAATGTAGAATTGATAAAAATGCACCAGCATAGCTCGTAAAGAGCTTGTGGCATAAAGCTGTCACATCTAATCAATATCTTATGCTCATTGTGCTTTAGGCTATATCTTAAATTGATGCAGACGTTGTTTGATGGTCAAGTTTAATAGCGTCATGCTAAACAAAGTGAAGTAATTCACGGTTAAGTTAACAATTTGAGGGTTTAGTTGAAAATTTTCACGTGTAAATCTTAACGTGTTGATGTATAACATAAAACCCTACTTACGTAGTTGAGCGTGTGACACACGATTCAACCTTGGCTGTAAATGACTTATCCAGTCATTTGCGTATCGTATGATAAAACACAGGATTTTTTAATCCTAAAGGAAAAGTAACACTGCTAAAAACAACTAAGGTATTTAGCATATGTTGCGAGAGAGATTTACCATGCACAATGGTCTAATGCACCAGCGAAGCTTGTCCCAGCTTTCGGCTGAAAATGCAGCCTATGTAGAAGACATGTATGAGCAGTTTTTAACTGCGCCGCAATCTGTCTCTGACGAATGGCGTGCTTATTTTGAACAGTTACCCGCTTACAACGGTCAACAACAAGATATGCCCCATAAAAATGTCCGTGAACAGTTTTTATTATTAGCCCGCAACTCAACTCGTGTCCAACCCATGCAAGCCAGTAGTGTTAGTACAGAACACGAAAAGCGTCAAGTGGGTGTCTTACAGTTAATCGCTGCTTATCGCAACCGTGGTCATCAAAAAGCCAAGCTTGACCCTCTTAAATTAATGGAACGTGAACACGTCCCTGATTTAGAGTTGGCAGCACATGGTTTGTCACGTGCAGACTTTGATACTGTATTCCAAACGGGTAATTTAGCCATTGGCAAAGCCGAAGCAACCTTAGGCGAAATGGTCAATGCCATGGAAGCCATTTATTGTGGCTCGATTGGTGCGGAGTATATGCACATTGTCGATACCACCGAAAAGCGTTGGATTCAACGTCGTTTAGAAGGTGTGCGTGGTAATCCTAATTTTGCTCCCGAAGTTAAAAAGCATATTTTAGAACGTTTAACGGCTGCCGAAGGCTTAGAAAAATATTTAGGTAATAAATATGTCGGTGCTAAACGTTTCGGTTTAGAAGGCGGTGAAAGTTTTATTCCTTTAGTGGATGAAATTATTCAACGTGCAGGTGGAC
>NZ_CALETI010000065.1 GCF_937920075.1 uncultured Agitococcus sp. | reverse complement strand
ACACAAAGCCTAATTATTGTACAATAGGTAGGTTTTGATAAGTTTTATAGGACGGATCATCGTATAAAGGTTGGCTGAGGGTAGCCCAGTCAATATCGCCATCACTAACTAAGTTTTCGTATTCCAAAATACCTAAAGCTTCAAATTTTGGTCTGACGCTCTCTGTTAATAAGCCGATTCTCGATAGATTGGGAATAATGCGCGTAAACAAGAATTTATTAAAATATTGCATCACGGTCGAGTCGAGCATATGACGGCGTGCAGCTTCAACATCCCAGCCAAATTCGGCAAAAACTTCAGTGGCAATCAAACGCTCACGCATAACCACACATGCTTCATAAGCAAATTGAGCGCGTTCTTCAACTTCTTCAGCAGACAGATGTTTGACAATATATTCTAAGTAGTTGACGCCAAAAGTGACATGACGCGCCTCATCACGAGTGACTAAATAAATTAAGTCTTTTAATAGCGGGTCTAAACAGGTCATGCGCATGGTATTAAATGCTGCTAATGCTAAGCCTTCAATCACAATTTGCATGCCAATAAATTTTAAATCCCAACGCGAATCCGCCAAGATTTTATCAACTAGCAATTTTAAGGCTGGGGTAATTTGGTACATAAAACCGATTTTTTCTTGCAGATAACGGTTAAAGGTTTCGACATGACGTGCTTCATCAAAGGTTTGTGAGGAAGCATAGAGTTTGGCATCAAAAGTTGGTGCGCAAGACACTAATTGGGAAGCAACGAGCAACGCGCCTTGTTCACCATGCAAAAATTGCGATAACGTCCATGATTGATAATGCCAAGCAAAACGTAATTTTTCGGCTTCACTGAGATTTTCAAAAGGTGCATAACCTGCAAAAGGATTAAAGCTTGGATCGGAAGGATAATTCTCTTTGGAGTAATTTTGTGACCAATCTAAATCCATTTCTTGATTCCAATTGAGTTCTTTACCTAAACGATACAGCTTACGAATACGGCCATCGACTGAGGCATAATCCCAATTATAAGTGCCTTGTAGGGGAGTATTAAAAATCTCAACAATATCATGGATATGTTGCTCATTGAGTTGATGTGCAATGTCATCTTTATCAGGAAAATAACGAATGCCTGTGGGAGTTTTGCTAAGGTGGTTAATGGTCATAATTATTTTTCCTGTTTTTATTTGGTACTATAGTGCTATTTTATATAGACCAATTTTGGTTAAAGGGCAAATAATTTTTTGTGTTAGAATTGGCAAAATTTTTACGAGGTCAAGCAAATGTCACGCCAAGCATTATTAGCCAGTCGTTTACAAGCGGCTTTTGCTCTGGAACATTTAGAAGTTATTAACGAATCACACAATCATCGTGGTGGTGCAAATGCCGAAACGCATTTTAAGTGTGTGATTGTGTCGCCTGATTTTATTGGCAAACGTGCCGTACAACGTCATCAAGCGATTTATGCTTTAGTGACCGATGAAATGCAAAAAGGTTTACATGCCTTAGCTTTGCATACGTATACGCCAGAGGAGTGGGCGGCGTTGGGTAAAGCCCCTGATAGTCCAGCTTGCCAACATAAACGTGAGGTGTAAAAAATGGATAGTTATGTGATTTTTAAGCATCTGCATATGACGGCTGTGGCATTAAGTGGCTTATTGTTTATGGTGCGTGGTTTGTGGCTGTTGCAAGGTTCAACACAGTTACAAGCAAAATGGGTCAAAATTACGCCACATGTGATTGATACACTATTGTTGGTTTCAGCAATTGCCATGCTAGTCGTTTTGCAGCAATTTCCAGCGTGGGTACACGTTAAAATTACCTTATTAATTGTTTATATCGGTTTAGGTTTGATGGCCTTTAAGAAGGCAAAAACACAAGGTCAAAAATTAACATTTTTGCTGGCTGCGGTGGCGGTGTATGTGTTTTTGATTAGTGTTGCGTTGACAAAATCGCCTGCGGGATTTTTTGCCTAAATAAATCAGAAGCTAGGGCATGTTGGCACTTTAAGCGACAACATGCCCTGTTATCCTAAGCAGGAACTTTACCGCCAACAGGTTTTTGTGTGGGGCGTACCAAATCCCATAAACCAAGTTTATTTAATTCTAGCTCAACCATGCTACGAATCACGGCGGCATTATCAATTGCCAAAGCTTCTTTGAGGAGTTCTTGGGCATCACTGAGTTTGATAGTGCGTAATACCCGACGAATTTTTAATAAATTGCTGGCACTCATACTTAAAGAATCAAAACCCATTGCCATTAATAAAATTGCTGTACCTGGATCACCAGCCATTTCGCCACAGATACTGACAGGTTTACCTGCAGCATGAGTTTCGTTAACGACATATTGTAAGGCACGTAACACAGCAGGGTGATATGGCGTGTATAAATCAGCAACACGGGCATTATTACGATCAACGGCTAATAAGTATTGTGTTAAATCGTTTGAGCCAACCGAGACAAAATCAGCAATGTGGGCTAAATCTTTGATTTGAATCAGAGCAGAGGGAACTTCAACCATAATCCCTAACTTTGGAGGGGTAATGGTGACTTTTTCTTCTTCTTGTACTTCAGCGACTGCACGATGCAATAAATGTTGTGCTTCTTCAATTTCAAATACTGACGACACCATCGGTAAAAGAATTTGTAGATTATTTAAGCCAATTGCTGCTTTTAACATGGCACGCATTTGTACCATAAAAATTTCGGGATGATCTAAGGTAATACGAATACCACGCCAGCCTAAAGCAGGATTGACTTCATCAATTGGGAAGTAGGGTAAGTCTTTATCTCCACCAATATCTAACATGCGCATGGTGACAGGATAGGGGGCAAATGCAGATAATTGTTGTTGGTATATGTTGCGTTGTTCTTCTTCACTTGGAAAACGATCACGTAACATAAAGGGAATTTCACTGCGATACAGGCCAACCCCTTCTGCACCACGATCGCGTCCTCGTGCAACATCAGCCATTAAACCTGTGTTGACATACAAAGTAACTCGATGGCCATCAGGCGTAATAGCAGGTAAGTCTTTATAGGCATCTAAACCTGCCACTAATTGTCGTTCTTCTTTGATGATTTCTTTGTAACGCTTGCGTAGTTCACGCGATGGATGAACATAAACGCGAGATTGATAAGCATCAACAATCATTTCCGCATCATCAAGATTAGCGACAGGTAATTCAGCCACCCCAACCACAGTCGGAATACCTAGTGCTCTTGCTACAATGGCCATATGTGAGTTAGCTGCGCCAGTTGTTGTGACAATTGCCGCAATATTTTCTAAAGGGGTATCAACCAACGTGGCAGTAGAAATATCTTCACCAATTAAAATACTGCTTTCAGGAAAGTCGCGATTAGGCGAGCTTTGCTGTTGTAAATGGGCTAATAAACGTCGTCCCAAATCACGCACGTCTGCCATACGTTCACGTAAATAAGGGTCGTCCATCGCAGCAAAGCTTTGCATATGATCGTCAATAACCGCGCGTAAAGCACCTTGTGCCCAATTACCCGCATGAATACGATTAATAATTTCTTCAGGTAGAGCATTGTCATCTAACATGCGTAGATAAACTTCAAACAAGGCTCGCTCTTCGGCCATTAGGCTATTTGCCATTTTACTATCAAGATTTTGAATTTCTTGACGTACTCCTTGTAAGGCTTGTTGAAATTGTTGTAATTCGTAGTCGATATCTTCCGTTGCTCTATCAGGTACAGACTCCAAATCAGCAGGGGGATAAATAACCACCGCACGACCCATAGCAATGCCACTAGCACCAGCAACACCATGAAAAATGCGTGGGCTTGCTACACCGCCTTTGGGGGCATGGAGATTTTCGAGTTGGCCTAAAGCACGAGCATGAGCAACAACCCCAGAAATTTGAGCCGACAAAGTCACTAAAAAGGCTTCTTCGGCTTGGCCAAAACGTCGTTTGTCTTGTTGTTGAACAACTAATACCCCCAAAACTTTACGCCGATTCATAATCGGCACGCCTAAAAACGAGCTATAACGTTCTTCGCCTGTTTCGGGTAAATAATGGTAACGTGGGTGAGACGCGGCATCTTCGAGGTTGATGAGTTCTTCTCGTTGACCCACTAAACCAACTAAACCTTCAGACAAACCTAAAGACACATTACCAACAGCATCAGGGTTTAAACCATGTGAGGCCATTAATACATAACGGCTATTACGTTCATCTAATAAATAAATGGAGCAGACTTCGGTATGCAGTGCATCACGAACACTTTGCACGATTACATCTAAGGCAGCCAAAAGCGTTGGAGAGTTATCCACGTCTTGTACCAGCTTTCTTAAAATATCCAACATAATCATACAAAGAGTCTCTTAATTTTTATTCGGTAACAGATATGCGTGGTGCCAATTCTTGTAAGGCTTTACGATACACCTCACGTTTAAAAGATACCACTTGATTTAGCGGATACCAATAACTGACCCATTGCCACGCATCAAATTCTGGAGGATGGCATTTATTTAAACTAATAATATCACTGGAGCTTTGCAAACTGAGTAAAAACCATTTTTGTTTTTGACCAATACAAACGGGTGGCGGTGCATCATAGCGTACATAACGACGTGGTAAACGATAACGTAACCAGCCACGAGTTTGTGCTAAAATTTTCACATGATGTTTCTCTAAGCCAACTTCTTCCCACAATTCGCGATACATGGCTTGTTCAGGGGTTTCACCAGTCTGAATTCCTCCTTGAGGAAATTGCCATGCATCATGTCCGTGTCGTCTTGCCCATAATACTTGTCCTTGAGTATTGGTTAATATAATCCCAACATTGGGACGAAAGCCTTCCGCATCAATCACAACAAATACCTCTGACCATAAGAACCTAAGCTTAGGTCATTTAAAAACAGATTTGAAACAGGTAGATAAAGCGTTTTGATCGTCAATATTTATAAGTGTTTTAGCCATGTTGCCAAAACTTTGATTGGGCTTATTGGGGCAAAATAAAAGAAATTACCTAAGTCCTAAGATGACGAAATTATAGACAAACGTTGTTACCTGTCCGCGTAAAATATCATAGATGTATTCATACCTTAGACGAGGCACTTAGGGCAAGTATTATCTGTGTGGATTGCGTAAGTATCAGACGGTATTAATAAAAAAGGCCTATTTGCATAGACCTTTTTTGAATGAAATTAGTCGAGAATTATGGCAATAAGTGTTTTACGCCATCACGCTCTTCTAATAATTCATTTAAGGTAAAGTCCATACGCTCACGAGAGAAAGCATCAACTTCTAAACCTTGAACACGAGTATAAGTACCGTTTTCACAGGTCACTGGAACACCATAAATGATGCCTTCTGGAATGCCATAGCTACCGTCAGAAGGAATACCCATTGTCACCCATTTGCCGTTAGTACCTAATACCCAATCACGGATATGGTCAATAGCCGCGTTAGCAGCAGAAGCAGCAGAAGATAAACCACGAGCTTCAATAATAGCAGCGCCACGCTTACCTACTTTAGGTAAGAAGGTATCACGGTTCCATTCTTCGTCATTGATTAAGGCTTTAACCGCGTCACCATTAACGGTTGCAAAACGGTAGTCAGCATACATTGTTGGGCTGTGGTTACCCCAAACAACCATGTTTTCGATATCTGCAACAGCGCGGCCAGTTTTAGCAGCGATTTGAGATAAAGCACGATTGTGGTCTAAACGTAACATCGCTGTGAAGTTTGCTGGGTTTAAATCTGGAGCAGATTTCATCGCAATATAAGCATTAGTGTTTGCTGGGTTGCCAACAACTAATACTTTAACGTCACGGCTAGCAACATCGTTTAATGCTTTGCCTTGTACAGTGAAGATTTTAGCGTTTTCTTGTAATAAGTCTTTACGCTCCATGCCTGGACCGCGTGGACGTGCGCCAACTAATAAAGCAATATCAGCATCTTTGAAGGCAACATAAGGATCATCAGTTGGGATTACGCCTGCCAATAAAGGAAATGCACAATCTTCTAATTCCATGATCACACCGCGTAAAGCTTGTTGAGCTTTTTCGACTGGCACTTCTAATAATTGTAAAATGACTGGTTGGTCTTTGCCCAACATTTCACCGCTAGCGATGCGGAATAATAAGCTATAACCAATTTGACCAGCTGCACCAGTAACGGCAACGCGAACGGGTTGTTTCATTTTAAGCTCCTGATGATAAAAACACGGATGACCGTGACTAACAAGACTTTTACCTGAGCATAAGTAGCTAATAAAGACTTCATGCAGAGGGTATTAGTTGTAGGCTTTTCTAGGGCAGAGAGGCTCTAAAAGTACCATAAATTAAAAAAACGCCGCATTGTACCTAAGCTTGAGCCAAGATGCGAATAAAACTAATAAAATTTGTCAAATCTGTTAGAATAATCGCCTGTCTTTGCTTGTGACGTGTTCAGTGTTATGTTGATTCGCAAATTATTTCGTTTTGAAAATGCCCACATTGTACGTAACTGTACAAGTCAGCGTTGTAGTCGCTCAATACATGGTCATAGTTATCAAGTAGAAGTTATTTTAGAAGCACATGCCTTAGATCATGGTCAAATGGTTTATGATTTTGGTTTATTAAAAGGACACATCAAAGATTTAATTGATAGTTTTGATCATGCCATCGCTTTTTGGGATAAGGATGATGCTGAATATATTTCATATTGCCAAAAATTTAGTCAGCGTTGGATCAGTATGCCTGTTTCACCATCCGCAGAGCAATTTTCACGCTTGATTTTTGTTTTAGTTGATGCGGTGTTAAAACAAACCGTGATGCAAAATGGCGAAGCAGATGTGGTGCTAAATTCAGTCATTGTTCATGAAACCCAAACAGGTTATGCCCAAGCCTTTAGAGAAGATATTAATAATCCTCGTATGGGTTTAATTAAATTAGAAGACATTATCTTTTCGCCGCAAGTTTGCCATGAGTGGACAGACCCTGAAATGTATGAAAAATTAAAACACGGTGAAAAGTTTGTTAATCCAACTATTACTTTGCAAGTGCCAATATAAGTTGGCTAATTTTTTTGACATTATTGCCGTGAAATTGATGATAAGGGTTAAATTCTGCAATTTCTATCGCTTTTAGTTGATGCTTTTTTTGTTTTTTGATGGCAGTTAGAAGGTGATTAAAAGCAAGTCCTTGTGTGGCGCGCACACTCACTGCAGGCATTTGGCATGGATCAATACTATCTAAATCTAAACTCACACCAAAACCATGTGGAGCGGAGCTAACAAGTCTCCAAGCCTCATCAAAGCATTGATAAAACCCACGTAAATGAATTTCACTCATTAAATAATAACGAATACCTAGTTGAGTTAACAATTTGATTTCTGCTAACTCAAAACTATGGACACCAAATATCACGGTATGTTGCTTGTGTAATACCTGATTATTTCGTTCATAAAGGCCAGATGCCCCCTGATTAAGTAAAATAGCCAAAGGCATTCCATGAAGACGATGACTTAAAGATGTTTCAGGGATATGGCTATCAAAATGGGCATCAATCCATAGTAATCCAAGTGGTTTTGAGCTAACAGCTTGCCAAGTAGCAATAGCGCAACTATGGTCACCACCAAAAATAATCGGTTTAAAATGAGAACGAATCTGACAAATTTTGTGTATAAGTTGTCGATTAGTGCGCTTAATTGAGGATAAAAGATTGGGATATGATTGAAGTGTGGTAGAATCTTGCCAATAAATTTTATGCCATTGAATTGGAAGTTTGGCATGATAACGAAAAAAGAAAGGGGCGCGACGATTGCCTATATGTGCGCCACCAATAGAATATGCAGCTCCAATAATTAAACAAGATTTGCGCATTTTTTTGTTTTGTCCAATAAAAAATCGTATACAATCTGTCGGCTTAAATAGATTTAGACTACAGGTCGCTAAGATATGCGAGAGTCTATATGGGGAAAGATTATATGAATAGTATAAAAATTGGATTTGGTACAGTAATGCTTATCGCATTAACAGCGTGTGGTACTCCACAAAAAATCATTCATCCTGTCAGTAATCCTGAATTAACACAATTACGTGGCAAAATCGATTATGTGATTGATACCTATCGTTTGCGTGCATTTAGTATTGGGTCTTATTTATTTCCAACAGAAGGCTCTTTGTTTCAACCTATTCCAGTGACCGATGCGCGTAATGCGATTGTTTATATTTACCGTCCGCACAGTGCTTGGAATAAAGAAGAAGTGATCTCCCCAAGTGTTTTCTTAAATGGCCGTCGTTTGCATGGTATTCGTGATGGTGCTTATTACTGGATGGAGTTACCTGCAGGACAATATGATTTTGCCATTCGTCGACCAATCGGCCCTGTTTATTTAACGCATATCTTTAAAACAAAATTAAAAGTTGAAGGTGGTCGTTCTTACTATTTCCGTTATGATGAAGAAAACTTTCGTCCACAACCAGATGCCTCACTCAACTTATTTAAAGAAAAATACTTAACTGAATTGCCCGAAA
Organism: uncultured Agitococcus sp.; assembly: GCF_937920075.1. Taxonomy (GTDB): domain Bacteria; phylum Pseudomonadota; class Gammaproteobacteria; order Pseudomonadales; family Moraxellaceae; genus Agitococcus. Next base: position 2,413 of record NZ_CALETI010000065.1, on the reverse strand, counting down.
AAATGGCATTGCAAGAAATTCGTGAAACTCGCTTAGATAAACCAGGTTGGGCGTTTGCAACACCACAGCAAACTCGTTGGAAGCCTTTTGATTTATATGACGATGGAGAACATCCTGTTCCAGAACAACGTCTGCAAAAAGAAAAAGATTTGCAAGTTGCTAAAGAAGTTTTATTTTGGGATCCTATGACTTGGTAATTGAGCCGTTTAAAAATAGGGGCTACTTAGCCCCTATTTTATTTTTTCAGTTTGGCGAGTTTTAGTAGGGTTTGAGACGTATGGGCATGACAAATTGCTGCGGCCAGAGCGTCTGCCGCATCTGCTTGTGGAATGACAGGAATATTAAGTAAACGGGTGACCATTTGTTGAACTTGTTCCTTTTGTGCCGCACCAAACCCCACCACAGATTGTTTGATTTGTCGGGCTGTATATTCTTCAACACTGATATCGCGAGTGACTAATGCAGCAATAGCAGCTCCACGGGCTTGTCCTAGTTTTAAGGCAGTATCAACATTGTGTGCTAAAAAAACCTTTTCTACTGCTGCTTCAGTAGGTTGATGAAATTCAACAATACGTTGAATACCTTCAAAAATGCGTTTTAATCGAATTGGCATTTCTTCACTTTCGGTGCGAATAGTCCCTGCATCTATAAAAAAACATTTATTACCTTTTTTTTCAATAATCCCATAGCCCGTCAAACGAGAGCCTGGATCAATACCTATAATAATGGTCATAATTAGTTAATATTGTCTTATTGTAAGACATACAAAAATGGTGTTAATGATAAGAATTGTTACACTCTCAAATCTAACATAATGAGTTGGGTGATATAGATTTAATCTATTAACCCTATAATTTTGTTGATTATTTAGGAGTGTTTAATGAGTATCCGCCAAATTAGATGGTTTCAACGTACTTGTCAAATGAGTTTTTTGCTTGCTGCGTTAACAATTACTTTGGTATTTGCAGCAATTTTTCAGCTTTATGAAATATCAGGTAAAACAGGGAATGTGTTAAGTGTTGCATTCGTAGGTTTTTTTGTGTTTGGCTTATTATTAAGTATTTTTTTACGTACAATACGTTGTCCTGTTTGTGGCCATACTTTTGTGGGGATAGATGATAAAGAGTTATTTACTCATACTTGTCGTAATTGTGGCAGACGTGCAGGCGATTTTGGTTAATTAGGGGCTTTGCAGCGACAATAAAAGTGGTGCAACAAAAAAGGACTTACAATATTTTTGTAAGTCCTATTGGCTACTTTTAAATTAGATTTTTGCCTGCCCAATCTTTAGCAAATTGTGCTGCACTACGTCCAGAACGATTACCACGACCTAAAGCCCACTGTAAAGCAGCCGTTCGTGCTGCTGCGTTTAACTCTAAATGATAAGTTTTTAGCCAATGTTCTACGATATCAAGATAGGTATCTTGGCTCATGGCATAAAAAGATAGCCACATTCCAAATCGGTCCGATAAAGAAATTTTGTCCTCAATCGCTTCGCTTGGATGAAGTTCCCCATCATCGCCAACAGACGTTTGTAAGTTTTCGCTCATATATTCGGGCAATAAATGTCGGCGATTACTGGTTGCATAAATTAGAACATTTTCACTGCCTGCGTGCATACTGCCATCTAAAATGGTTTTTAATGCGCGATAACTTGCATCATCCGCGGTAAAAGATAAATCGTCACAATAAATAATAAAACGTTCAGGACGATGAGCGATTAGCTGGACAATATCTGGTAAATCAACTAATAAATCTCTATCGACTTCAATCACTCTTAAGTCTTGATCTGAAAATTCATTAAGTAACGCTTTGATAAGTGAAGATTTTCCTGTGCCACGTGCACCTGTTAACAACACATTATTGGCAGGTTTTTTGTTAACAAATTGAGAGGTATTACGAGCAATTTCAGCTTTTTGTTTGTCAATACCTTGTAAATCTGTTAATCGAATAGGACTTAAATCATTAACAGCTTCTAAATAAGATTTTTTTCCCATCAAACGCCAGCGAAAGGCTTTAGTCGTTTGCCAATCAATGTTAGGAGGAGAAGGGGGTAAGAGATTTTGAACTTGTTGTGCTAATGATTGTAGTTGAGCTATAAAATCTTCAGAGAAATTCATAGGAGATACATCCAAAAAGGTAATAATTGATTATAATAGGGTCTATTGACATTTTGCGTGTGAGTTGCGTTGCTGATAAAAATTGACTCAGGCAAGGCGCAAAACGAAGCGAATAGTTGTTCTATTGGCAAGTTTTGTCACGCAGAATGAGTCAATTTTTAACGCAACCCGAAGGGAAAGAACTATTTTGTGAGGCTACTTTGTTGCTCATCGCTTATTTGGAATAACCAAATCACGCGATTCACGCCTCGTATCCTCTAAAAAATAGCTTCTTTCGCAACCACAATCAAAAC
>NZ_CALETI010000064.1 GCF_937920075.1 uncultured Agitococcus sp. | reverse complement strand
ATACGAGATACATTGGCGTGACTGGAGTTCAGACGTGTGCTCTTCCGATCTACTGGAATTATTAACCACGATTGCCAATGCCAAACCACCGTCTCAGCAAAGCAATGTCCAGCTCATTACAAGTACCGATTTTTTGATGGAAGAGCAAGAACTTGATTTACGAAATATCGCCAAGGCTTGCTTAGATGTAGGCATCCACCTGACATGGCAATTTATACCATCGACAGACATCACTGAGTATTTTGTGCAAACAAATACAGGTTGGAAAGTCGAACTAGATCAAGGATTAGATATTTATCAGCCCTATCAACACCATGATAAATTCAGCTTAACAACCCGTTTACAACAGTACCGCCAGTGTAGGGCTTTTGAGTTGAGGGTTGTGCTTGGACAAACATGAGCCATCTACCAACGTCTTTGATATTTTTCCCATACTACTATGGGTGCATTTAAACAAACGGCAGAAAAGTAGCGTAGGATTTTACGCAAAGCCAACAACCCCAAGGCTTAGCATCGATTTTCGACCTCCCATTTTCACTCTCGTTTAATGCTGATATTTCTGGGAGGTGTTAGCCCCATAGAGTCGATCATTCGCTCGTCAGAGAAATCAAACTCCCCGTGCAAGTTAAAATGCTTCCATGTCGTGACCGAACCGTTGCGAATAGCCTCAATTAACGCGGCTCGACGCTCCCCATCTTTTTCATCCGCTAATGCGCGTGCAAGATATAGATAATTCCAACAAATAATGGCATTTTTGATTAAACGACGACATCCCTCAGCAATTTCTTGGTCTTCTTTTTCGCCATAAGTAAATTCCTGATTGTGTCCAAAGGAAATAGCTCTAGAGAATTTATTTGAACCTTCACCCTTGTTAAGCTGCTTTTCAATGGCTTGCCTTAATGGTAGGTCATCGCAGTATTGTAAAATGAACAGTGTTTTGGGTATTTTGCCAAACTCTTTTAACGCACGGTATAAGGGATGTTGTCTAGAGTACGAATTTAACCGCTTAAATAACTGGGAGGCTGTCGTCATTTTTAGCCGAATAGTGGCTGCAAAACGCAGCATTTCATCCCACTGCGGCTCAATTAAACCCTCACGAATCGTGTTGTCAGGCAATAAGGTATAGTTTAAGTCTTGATAATACTGACGCTTTTTAAATGCATACAACTGCTGACGACCTACGTTCTTAATACGCGGTGCAAAGCCGACATGCAGGAAAAAGGTTGATGAAAAGATAACCTCTGAGTAGCCATGGGTATCGGTTGAGTGAATATCACTTTGAATCACATCATTGTGCATCAGGCCATCGATGACATAGGCTGCCTCACGTTCAGAGGAGCTTATAACGGCGGAATGCCACATTAAATCACGCATATCAATAAATGTGACAACACTAACTCCCTTGTCTTTTCCTAAATATTTGAATGAATAATTCGAATTCAACGAATCAACGGCGACTTCAAATTTTTGCCCATCACTGGACGTGTGTAATACATCTGACTCTTGCCTGTAAATATTGGGTAGATTCATTTTATCGAGCAGTCGCAGGATACGGTCATTCGCATTTTGTACGTTTTGCAGTGAAAAATACCAGTTAACGACGTTATCTAAGTCGCCTTCATCAATTTGCTTAGAGGTTTGTGCCAGTTTACGATGCCCAATATCACAACCAAAGCCAATCACGCCTGCCATAAATAGCTTTTTGCTCGGCTTCGCACGTTGGTATTTGACCTGCCAATGCTCAAACTCATCCAGAAAATCGGTTGCATTGTCCACAGTCGCCAGCATTTCTAGCATGGAGATATATTTTCGTTCGGGGAAAAAAGTTCCCAATGACGCACATTCCACTTCAACTTTTTTAGGGGTACTGATATGAAAAGAGCCATCTTTTCGTAGGGTCAGATAGGTCTTTTGGTCTGAACTAAGACCTTGATTTATTTCACGATAACCCTCGTCAACCGCTTGTTCTAGTTGACGGAGTGTGGCTTTACAGTCAGCAAATTCCTCTAGTTGCGCTCGATGCAAATAGGTTGCACGGTGGTTATGCCAATCCGCTTTGGGGATTAGGTATTCATCGAAAGCACGGTATTTTTCAGAGTGGACTAGATTTAGCTCACCTGATTTAATGGCATCAGCAACACTGATATACAGCAAGGCTTTGTAGAGTGAAACTCGAAACTTGCCTTCTGGCGCAGCGAGAGCCGTGCGTTGCTCCACGGACAGAAAGTCGATGGGGGCATTTTTATCAATATGGCCTTCGCGTCGCTGATAATACACCAGTGCTTCCCACAAAGCAGGTAGGCTACAGTTGGGTGAAAATTGTGTTTTGCGAACGATATCGGCAACACGGTGCTGAAGTTTAAGCGACTGTTCCTCCAGTGAGGATAAATAATCCTGCCCTTGATAAAGGGTCGTCGTTTGCCGTTTAAAGTCATCTAATTGTGTTTCGATCGTCCCATTGACACTATCCGTACTCAAGGCCGAATCAATCAACGCAACTTTTTGACTATCACTCAGGTCGGCATTAGCCACGATATTTTTAATTGAGGACAAGGTTTCACGAATCGTGTGGCCTAATTTATCGGTTAGTATCGAAAGGGATTGGCTGCGTTGTTCTCGCGCCTGAAAATACGCGTTCTTTTGGGCCTTCTCTGCGCTATTGGCCGTTGCCTGTACTGCATTTAACAAGGTATCGATCAATGTATCATTGAGTTTAAACGTCTGATACGCAACAAAGGCGATCAGGTGTAAAAGCCGATCGTCAGCAGCACGGCGTGATACTTGGGGAATCTGCGATTTAATCACAGAGTAAGCATAATATTTGGTAAATTCATAACTTAAATTAAGCTGTGAAATCACAGGTTTTAAGTCCAAATAGAGCGTTTGTAATGTCTCTAAGTCCGCGAGATTCGTTTTGATTTTGGTAGGTGATGTCGATTGAGAGGGGCGTTTTAGTAACGTAAGGCGATAATGCCAGCCTTCAGTTGTTGTGTTGTCATTTTCTTTCTCTAAGAGGGCATCCAACTTGCTTCGTTGTGTTTCATTGAGTCCGTGGTGAATGATGTTACTTAACGTATGTTTATGTTGACTAATGGCAGTAATGATGAGGTCTGCCAGTACGTTGTAACTGGGTACCTCAATCTTCTCACGGCTAAGTATTTGAATAATTTCAATAAGTATTTGTTTAGGTTGATATTGAACGGGAGCTAACATGGCTATTTCTGATTTAGCAAAAGCCATAGTTGTCGCATCAAACGGGCGACATCCAAAGTAATCTAAGATAATACGTTGATGATGGATGCAAGCAAATTTAGTGTAGCTTGTGACATCGACATCAGCGATGCTTAAATTAAGTTGACGGGCAATATAATCAATATCGGCTGAGTTAACGTTGCGTGCAAAGAATTTTCGTCGTGCCTTAAAGTAGCCAACAGCGGCTAAAAAGCAGACTTTGTTGGTGGGTGTGCGTAGGCCAGCCATGGCATCTTGAAGCATTAAGGGTAAAGCAAAAAACTGCTTACGCTCAGCACTGTTAAAGGCAGGAGGCGTGTCAAAAGTCGCCTGCTCCAGTGTGTTGAATATTTTCATTCTTGGCATCAAACGCACTCTCAATAGAACAGGAAACGACATAAAAACAGCATTTTATTATTGTAAAAACGAACATTTATACAATAATTTATATTTAGCATAACTCATTGATATTGAAATATCGAAAACAATAAAATAAGTCGCATATTCTGGTTTTTATGAAATAGCAGGCAATGGCATGAGAAAAACAATCGCTTATCTGCGAGTCTCAACCGCAGACCAAGACCTTGAAAAAAATAAGGCCGATATTTTATTTTTTGCTAACCATCATGATTTGGGTCAGGTTAATTTCGTTGAAGAAGTTGCTTCAGGGCGTAAGCCTTGGCGAGAGCGTCATATTGCAAACATCCTTGAGCAGTTACAGGCAGGTGATGTGATGATTGTGGCTGAACTGTCACGCTTAGGCCGAAGTATGTTGGAGTGTATGGAAATACTGGCTTTGGCCACACAAAAACATATTCGGGTGTATTCCGTTAAAGGGGATTGGCAACTAGACGATAGCATTCAGAGTAAGATTATTGCCTTAGTGTTTTCGATGGCGGCCGAGATTGAGCGTGATTTAATTTCTAAAAGAACGATAGAGGCATTAAGGTTCAAAAAGGCACAAGGGATGACATTAGGTCGCCCTAAAGGTATCGGTAAAAGTAAGTTAGATGTTTTTAGGCCAGAAATTGAAAGTTTGCTGGCAAATGGGGCAACTCAAAAGTTTATTGCAAGGCGTTATCACACAACGGAGGCCAATTTACATCACTGGCTTAAAAAGCATGGCTTGAAAAAGGAAAAGCCCACAATGGCATAATTTATCGCTAAAATCCTACGCTACTTTTCTGCCGTTTGTTTAAATTCACCCTTTTTACTGCCGTAAACAAAATGCTCAAATTCGATGTAGTTGTACAAGTCTTTGAAGTGTTGCGCGGTAATCTCTAGGTTTTTAATCGTTCCTTCGCGGATCGCCACGCTTGGCACAACAATGACAAACTTCTTAAAGCCGTATTTTTGACTGAGTTCAAAGATGGTACGCAGGTAAACATACGTTTTACCTGTACCCGTTTCCATTTCTACCGAAAAATTCAAGCCGTTTTTATCAAACTCTTCACGTTCAATAAGCTCAAGGTTGTTTTTTTCCTGAATGGCAACAAGGTTTTGATAGATGGTGTCTTGGTGCAAGGCAATGTTATTGCCGATTGCCCCCAGCTCAACAGCAAACAGACTTAAATTATTTTGAGCCGACTCATTCACGGCATTGATCGTGACGGAATAATCGCCCTGATTGAGCGGTTGCCCTTCAAAAAGGTCTGTAAACGCGGCAACGGCTTCTTGTTGGTAGGCTTGTTTTCCATCAAATTGAATTTTCATAATTCTTACTTTATGTGTTCTTGCTGAATAATTTGAAGTGCTAACGATTTTGCGGTCGCTGTCCGCAAATTGTTCAGTCACTGTCTGAACAATTTGTGAATAAACGCTATTTACTGACTAACAATAGGTTTAAACGGGGCAAAGTCATCGAGCGTAATATCCTCTGATGGTATTTCTAATAATTGCCCTTCTCTGACCACTATCAGCTTAGTGTGAGTTTGCTTTGCCAAGTGACAAGCGGCTTGTGCTGCACGTTGCATGGCAGCAACGGCATAACGCGCATCGCTATCTTTTGCCATATCAATCGGTTTCAGGTTCATTTTTCGCTCCAGTCAATCAGTTGTGGTGCGGTATCAGCACTATCAAAATGCAGCCAAACATCAACCAGTGGTTTATACAGGTGGTGAAAATTTTTTATCCCTGCCGCAAATCGCCGCCTGATGACATCGGATGGAATGTTGTGGCCACCATGCGCGACACGATTAGCCACCCGTTTCATGGCTGTTTCTTCGTTGGGCAGTTGCAAAAAAATCAATTTAACTTGATAGCCCAGTGCTTGCCACTGCGGTATTTTGCTGGCGTAGCCCTTGCCGCTCAAGGTCGTTTCAATGGCAAAACTTTTACGGTGTTGCACCATGTTATCTATCATTTCTAACATGATTCGCCCTGCTTGTATTGCGGCTGTTTCGGGTGCAAATGGGGCTAAACCTGCCGCAATCAGGTCGGCATTGATAAATGTAGGGCAATGGGCTTCGTGAGGCAAAAACTCTTTGGCAAAGGTCGTTTTACCTGCACCGTTTGCCCCTGCAATAATGATAATTTTAGGCGGTTCTACAGAAGAATTCATAGTTATACCGTTCTAAAATCATTTACGCCTTTACTTTTCATTATCAAAACGGCATTTGTTTTGAGTTGGTCGTTGTCTTGAAAGCCTTCGTCCAAGCAAATCACCCGTGACGGGTTGAGTTCTGCCATTGCCTTAATGACTTCACTCGTAAGGGTTTTATCAAGACAAATCAGCAACGCACCTTCGGCGATACTAAATACTGTTTTACCCGCTAAGGTGAGATTTTCAATCGGTGTGGTGAGTTCAAAGCCTGATTTTAAGAGCAGCTCAAACAAAATAGCTTCTTGTTCGGCTTGTGGGTCAATATGGTCAATGTGCAGCTCAAGAGCTTGTTGAATGGCATCGGCATCTTTTTCAGTATTAGCATCCCATACCTTAAAGTTGGATTTTTGCAGTTTGAAAACGCGAAAGCCCAAATCAATTTTTTCCAGTAAAAGCTGTTTTTCCTCAATCAATTTAACCTGTGCGTGAACTTTGTCCTCAGCGTCTTGATGTTCTTGCTTTCTGTCCAGTGTATATAATAAATCATCACTAAATTTCTGTAATTCACTTTGATAAGATATGAGTTTTCGCTTTTCAGTCGCAATAGACTGCTCAATTTCTTCTTTGATTTTGGCAGCCGCACGACGAATACGTTCCTTGCTTATTTCGGCAATGGTCTTATAACCAACTTTGTAGGCTTCGCTTTTTTCATCGGTTAGTTCGGGTAATTGAACACAAATAAACCTACGTTTAATGCCATCTTCTTTGTTTAAATCCATGACAGCGTGAGCTGTTGTTGCTGAACCAGCAAAAAAATCTAAGATAATATCTTCATCTTGAGTGTCTGATAATTGAGCTATATATTTTAATAACTTTATTGGCTTCGGAGTTTGAAATACATCCTCTGGTATTAAATTCAATAACTCATATTTAGCTTGTCTGTTGTGACCAGTTTTATCAAGGTCAATCCACAACGAAGATGGTGGTAATCCTTCCATTTCGCATAAATAAGTACGTCTTCTTATGGATTGACCATCCTCAGTAAAACGAATTTCGCCAGTTTTAATCTTTTCTTCCATAATATCTTTAGACCATCTCCATCCATTTTTGGGAGGCGATATTTTATAATTTTGTGGTGAGTAAAGGTCATATATAAGATTTTCCCTGTAACTTGGCGAATTTAATGGGTTACCATCAAAATAAGCCCCTTTTGGATCATTATCAGGATTCTTAAAATGGCTTCTTTTGCTATCATCTGAAAGTTTTGCTGGTTGCCAATCGTTTCTTTTTCCATACACCAAAGTATGGTTGTGATCACATGAAAATTTCTTTGAGTCATTATTGCTATTGTCTTTTGACCTCCAAATTGCATTACCAATGAAACTTTCTTCCCCAAAAATTTCATCACATAAAGAGCGTAAATTTTTAACTTCGTTATCATCAATCGAAATAAAAATCACCCCATCTTCCCGCAGCAGGTTCTTAGCCAAAAACAAACGGGGGTACATCATGTTCATCCATTTGCTATGAAAACGCCCATCCGTATCAACATTGGAATTAAACTTTCGCCCCTCACCGTCAATCTGACCTGTGTATTCAAGGTAAGTATCTAAGTTTTCACTGTAGTTATCAGGATAAATAAAGTCTTTACCTGTATTGTATGGCGGGTCAATATAGATCATCTTCACCTTGCCCAAATAGCTTTTTTGCAGCAGCTTCAACACTTCGAGGTTATCGCCCTCAATAAATAGATTTTCGGTGGTATCAAAATCAATACTTTCATCACGCGCAGGTACAAGCGTAGCTACACTTGGTTGCTGGATGGTTTTGTAGCAATCGGCTTTACCCGCCCAGTTCATACCAAAGCGTTCTTTGCCCGTATCAATCGCTTTTCCTAGCGTGAGCTTGAGTTTATCAAAATCAATCTTGCCGCCTTCGGTAAACACCTCTGGAAAAAGCTCTTTGAGCTTCTGTTGTTGCAAGTCGGCAATATCCAACGATTCAAGGTCAACGCGATCAATAGGCAATGTCATATTACTTTCCAAATTAAGGACTTATACTGATAGTTTAATGTAGTGTATGCAAAGTCAAGCCAGTTAAAAAACTTGCCAGCTCAACACAAAAAGTTGCTGTTCAGTCACATCTTGACCAAGCCTTGCTTCTATTTCATCAATGAGTTGGTCTTTTGCACGATCAATTTCTTTTGCCGCATGGTCGTATTCACGCCAAGCGTTATCACGTTCGGATTCGTGCTTTTTTCGCTCTTTTTCGAGCTTGAGCTTTTCGGGCAGATTGGGGGCAACTCGCGCTTGTTTTTTGAGTTCCTTAATTTGCTCATCCAAATCCTTGAGCGTGACCTTGAGAGAGCTTCGCTTATCCTCTCCCCAGTTATCGAGCTTCTCCAATTCTAACTCAAAGAATTGGGCATTGCGGGTATTAACTTGCCCTAGTATGCCTGTTTTTTGAGCATCTAACAGATTAACTAAGTGGCTCAAGGTTTGCTCAGGGAGTGTATGGAAATCTTGTGTTGACGCATTGAGCGAAAATAAACGCCGACACACTTCTTCATCCAGCACTACCCCGCCCGTTGTTATGCCCGATAGCAAAACATAATCTTCGGTTTCAAAGCTGGAAATCGTCACGCTACGCGCAATCAGCCAACCTGACAGACCCACGAAAGGCTCTAAAATACTAATCTTGTTCTGACTTTGCGAGTAGTTGAACGCTAAATGCGACGAGTTAAGACGTTGTGTTTTTGCTTGCTCAATCAGGTTTTGTGCCAACGGGTGATTGATACGATACACATGGGCATCATTCACCTCTTTACCCATTTTGTACGTCCCTAGTGGGATTGGCGTGTGTACAAAGGGATTGTTTAGCAGTGTAAAGCCGTGTTCAGGGTGAGTAAATTCAGCGTGTACACCCAATTGCACCCGTGTTAATTCCCATAACCAATTTTCGTATTTAGAAAGATAGTCACGACTCGCCTGTAAATTCACCTTGAGCTTTTCATGGACTTCTTCATCAAAATTTTCGAGGAGTTGTTGCCGCGTGTTTTGCAAAGCGTTGCTGATACTGCCTTCGAGTTCGCTTTGGAGTTCGTTAAAGGCGAGTTCTATTTGTTCGGTGGTGCGGCATTCCTGATAAATACGGGCAATACGCTTTTCAAAATCAACGCCACTTTCAATACTACCCAAGACCTCATCACTTGCGCCAAAGACACCATCAAAGAGCTTAAACTTATCATTGAGCAGCTCATAGACGCGCACATCGGCAGCATTCGCCTTATTCAAAAAGTTGACCACGACCACATCAAACTTTTGCCCGTAACGGTGACAACGGCCTATGCGCTGTTCAATACGTTGCGGATTCCAAGGCAAATCGTAGTTAATGACCAGCGAGCAAAATTGTAAGTTGATCCCTTCGGCAGCCGCTTCGGTTGCAATCATAATCGTTGCTTCTTCGCGGAAATAATCGACCAGAGCCGCCCGCATATCAGCCGAGCGTGAATTAGTGACTTTATCGGTGTCTTTATAACGTGCGACCCATGCCTGATACACGCTTTGTGAGTGGGCATCGGTATTTGTTCCATTAAACAAAACAACCTTGCCCGCATAGCCGCGAGACTCAAGCAAATGGCGTATATATTCTTGGGTGCGCTTGCTTTCGGTAAAGATGATCGCCTTGTTTGCCGCCCCTAGACGGTGCAACTCCTGAAAACCATTCGCTAAGGCGGTAAAAAGTTTTTCCCCTTTGGAGTTTTTTTGTATGGACTTAGCAAGACTGGCAAATTCTTTGAGCGACTCAATTTCAAGGCGCATATTGGCAATATCGGCTTCGGTATAGACCTTTTCTTTCTTTTCCTCTTCGTCACCGTCCCATTCATCATCAAGCTCATCGTAGCCTTCATAGTTATCCGCTATGCCGAGTAATTCTAGCCCCAGCGCAGTATCCACATTTTGAGCCGCATGATGATTTTCAACTATGCCTTCCAGTTTTTGCGCCAAGCCCGCCAATGTTCCCGAAATGGCGTAAGTGGACGAGGCAAGCAAACGGCGCAAAATCAGCGTCATAAGGGATCGTTGACTGGCAGGGAGTGCGTAGAGATTTTCGGATTGTAGGTAATCAGATACCAGCTCATACAGGCGTTGTTCTTCGGCAGTAGGGTAAAACTCTTCAACAAGGGCGACACGATTGGTATAGCGAATATACTCAAGCACTTGTCGCCGTAGTGTGCGCTTGCAGATCGGTTTTAGTCGCTCTTTGAGTTCCAAAAACTGTTCAGGATCAGCCGCCGAGTTGACACGGCTGTACATAGCTTTAAAGCTCTTTAAGTCACCAAAGGTGTAGTCATCAATGACACTGACTAAGCCGTAGAGTTCAAGTAAACTATTTTGCAACGGCGTTGCCGTCAGCAAAATTTTTGGCGCAGAGGCAAGAGCCTCTTTAATGGCACGAGCAATTTTATTGCCCGCCTTGTACACATTCCGCAAGCGGTGTGCTTCGTCTATCACCACCAAATCCCATTTAATTTGCTTCAAATAAACGTCTTTCGACTTAGCGAATTGGTACGAGCAAAGAATTATATCTTTTTGATCGAACGGGTTCAGGTTGCCCGTTTTGATGGTGTCGTTAAAACTTTTTGCCTCAAGGATCACGGACGGCAAGAAAAATTTATCTTGCATCTCCTGACTCCATTGCTTGCGTAAATTAGCAGGAGTAATGATGAGAATTTTACGCTTACGCTCTGCCCATTTTTGCGAAATGACCAAGCCCGCCTCAATCGTTTTTCCCAAGCCAACTTCGTCGGCAAGGATCGCGCCTTTGGATAGTGGCGAACGAAAGGCAAATAATGCCGCTTCGACTTGGTGCGGGTTCAGGTCAACCTGAGCATCAACAAGTGTTGATGCAAGTTTTTGCATACTGTCAGAAGAGCTACGCTTCGACAGCTCATAGGCAAAGTATTGGGCGTGATACGGTGTCAAAGCGACTCCTTGCATATCTTTTAGAAAGTGAATCAGCGAAAGATCAAGCGATTTTAATAGGACTTTTTCTATTACAGCAAACATAAGGGATTTTTGATTATTTACAAATAGAAAATTCGCTCATAATGAACCTTCTCACTAAACGACAACCCCGTGATTTTAGGTTCTTTTTTGCTTGTTACGCTTCTTGTTTTTTTTGTTATTCTTCCCGCTATTGTTATCGCGTTTTTTCCGTGAGTAGCCCGTATGAATTTTTTTAAATCATTACTTTTATTTAATGCAGCGCGTACTTATATAAACCAACATAATCACCGTAAACAAAATGCGGGCAGATTTTTAACTGATCGTGAAATGGCTGAATTACTTTCGCCTCAGCATGGCGGGCTAGTAATGGACGGTGCAAAGCGTAAGCTCTCACCTGATGCTTCATTCCGTAATGTTGCCATTGTTGCAACAACGGGCGCGGGTAAAACCTCAAGTTATATTCTCCCCAATTTGCTCAGTCTCAATAATTCATCCATTGTAGCAACCGACCCATCGGGTGCATTATCAGAAAAAGCCGCCGCCGACCTACAAAAACGGGGTTATAAGGTACACATTCTTGATCCCGTTCATCTTGAACGCTCTATTGGCTACAATCCACTTGCCCGCGCCAATAGTCACCCAGCAATGCAAGAAGTAGCGCACATTCTGGTAAATAACGCCCAACAAGGAAAAGGTGATCCATTTTGGAGTCAATCAGCCGAAAGTATTTTAGGTGTATTGATTGCTTGCCTCAAAAACCATCCGCAAGCGGATAGTTACGCCAATTTGCCTAATTTGTTGTACCTTCTGAATGAATTTGGAGACGGTACACCTCTTATCAACTTCGTTGCTCAGAACACGCCTGATGAGTCTATTTTTCGCACTTTTAAGGGATTTATCAGCCAAGCGGATAGAACCATGCAGGGCATTCTGTCCCAAGCAAAGGCAAGCCTTTCTTGGGTTCAGGATCGAGACATTGCCCGCCTCACAACGGCAAGTACCTTTGATTTTGCATCGCTACGCAATGAAAAAACCGCCCTATTTCTTGCCATCCCGCAAAATAGGATCGGCTACTACGCCCCACTATTGTCACTTTTTTATACCCAATTATTTCACTTTTTATTAGACGATGACCTTTATAAAAAGAATAGTTTGCCCGTGTATTGCTTACTTGATGAATTTGCCCACCTGAGTATCCCCCACTTTTCGAGCATTATTACCACGACCCGCGCAAGGCGCGTTAGTCTTTCAATCGTCCTTCAAAGCCTTTCGCAACTAGAAGAACGCTACGGAAAACATGGAGCTAATACCATTCTCAACGGTGGTTGTGCCTCGCAAATCTTTTTTTCGGGTATGGATACTGATACCGCACGAATGCTTCGTGAAACATTGGGTGAAGTCAGCGTTGAAACGCTTCTTGTTAATGGGCAATTTAGACGGGATAAAGAACCTTTGATGACGACTGCCGCTATTCGCGCAATGGCGGATAATGAAGTAATTTACTTGTATGGCAACAAACGCCCAATGAAGTTACAACTCACGCCGTACTATGAACAAAATGACCTTGTAAGACGCACTCAAACAGCGTACAGACCCCAAAAAATTGCCCCCTTATCGGCTGTTTGCTATGTGCCTATTTGAGAATAAAAACGCTTTGCTATGGGGCTAAAAAAGGCCATAGCGGGCGCGTTTCTATTGTACTGATCCCTTATAAATAACATCCCACGCAAATCGAACACATAGCCCGAAAAACATCATGGGTACAACCAAATAGTAATAAACATCTTTTTCATTTTGATTAAAAGCAACATATACGATCATTAAGCACAAACACCAGTAAATGAAATAGCCACCGCCGACACCTTGACCATCAATCGGTTTATAAGCAAACCAACCAGCACCCATACCAAGAGCAGAAGACAGAAGTATGTACGTCATCCCATTTCCCTGTTCCATCAAAGCCATACACATAAGCCAGTAATGACCAAAAGGAATCATAAAATCCATACTGTCCACCTACATAAAATCAGGTGTACAACACCTGTAAACTGTGTACACAACCTATGTGTAAACCTCTGTACAACCAAATAAAAACCATTGTTTTACAATGGTTTTTATTTTAAAAGGTGTGTATAGCTGTGTAAATAACTTATTGAATCACTTCAAAGCCTTTTTCGGTCAAAACTTGCTTAAAATGAAAAGCATAAGTTCGCTCTTTATGTGCCATATTCGCTTTTCTTGCAATACTAAAACGTACTTTTTCCATTTTGGTGAGCTTCTGTTCTACTTCATCCAAAATAGAAACTTGTGTCACCTCATCAAATTTCTCAAAAAAGGCTATCGCCCGCTCAAGTTCCTGTTGTTCTTTATTAAGTAACCGTTCTGCTTCGCGGTCTTTCTCTTGTGCAGCTTTTTTTGACACGTCAGAAGGTTTTTTTTGTGGCTCAGTTTTTTGTGGCTTCCAACTCTTCGCATAATTGTTTGTGATTGCATCATGTAAATATCTTGCTAAATCACTAACCTTGCCTTTTGCTTTTTGCTCTAGCGTGTACTCTATGTTTTTTTGAATCTGGTCAGTGCTAAAATCATGTAAAAACTTTTCAGCAACAGAGGTAATGATTCCGTGTTTTAACAACTCCGCTTTAATCGCATCGAGTTCTTTTTCTTTCTCATCTATAAATTCTACAAGGTCAATTTGCTTCTCATCTTCTTCTTGTTCGTCTTCTACCTGTGGCAATGGCTTTTCGCTCTGTGTATCAAGTGCAATTCTTATTTGATCGCTCGGCTCACAATAAAAGCTAATAGCCGT
Organism: uncultured Agitococcus sp.; assembly: GCF_937920075.1. Classification (GTDB taxonomy): domain Bacteria; phylum Pseudomonadota; class Gammaproteobacteria; order Pseudomonadales; family Moraxellaceae; genus Agitococcus. The sequence continues at coordinate 4,460 of NZ_CALETI010000064.1, read as the reverse complement.
ATATTTACGCCCTGTTTTTATATAATCAACTTTATATATAAAAATATCAGTACATTGGTTAATTGCTTTTACGGCTGGTTCAATAATAAACCGTCTTAAATCCTGAAATCTTTCATAACCTGTTTCAGAAAGGTTTAATCTTTCTGAAAGATAATCAATCTCTATTTCACGATAAAATTTTTTTCCATTGCCTTTATATTGATATGATTTTAATAACTCAAAAAGCGTTATATATTGAGCTTTATTCAGCGAAATAGCATTAGACACCAAATAAGTTGTGAAATTTTCACCAAGCACCGTCAAAAACTCGTGTACCGACTGATCGAACCGAAATTTGAGCGTCAGTGTTTTTTCATCGTAATCAATCCAAGAAAACCAATTTGTTAATTCAAATCTGCCACTTTCTTGTTTTAGCCATAAGTCACGTCTTTTGATACTAACAATTGCTTCCGCCAAATCTTTATAAAAGCGTTTGTTTTGCACCCCTGAATATTTTTTTATTTCCGACAAGTGAAAAGAATATGTTTGTCCTACAGGGTCATCTTTACGCACCTTAGACGCACCCATGATAACAACGCGCTTCTCATTCGTAGTCGCCTTACATATTGATTCAATTAGTAAATTTGATTTACGAACCACTGGTAACATCGATCCATCGCCTGACATATAGACACCCTCCAACCCTAGACCCATACAGATAAATTATAAGTTTTATCCGATTATATAGATAAAAAGCGAAAAGCGAAATAAGTTTTCGCTTTTCGCTTTTAGGTGAAAAGTGAAGAGTTTTTTCACCTTTCACCTTTCATTTTCAAGGTATCAAAGTCTCGCTTTTGGGGTGAAGCCAAATGAAATTTTTCACCTTTAGGTATCAAAGTCTCACCTTTTAGGTATCAAACTATCACCTTTCGAGGTATCAAAGTCTCGCTTTTGGGGTGAAAAGCGAAGAACTGGTATCACCTTTCGCTTTTAGGTATCAAAGTCTCGCTTTTCGAGGTATCAAAGTCTCGCTTTTCGAGGTATCAAAGTCTCGCTTTTAGGTATCAAAGTCTCGCTTTTAGGTATCAAAGTCTCGCTTTTCGTTTTTGTAAGCCTTGCTGCGTAAGGGCTGCGGTGGTGTCCATAACAATAACAAAAACAAATACATTTAAAAAAACAAACAATTGTTGTTATCGCATACGCGATATAAATGAAGTTTGTTGTTGTTTTATTTTTTATTTTTTATTTAAAACAGAAATTGAAAGGCGAAGTAATAATAAAAAACCGTCGTAAACCCCGTAAATTCGCGTTTTACGAGGCTTTAGACACAAAAGCAGTGGAAACGTATGCCAGCAGAAAAAACTATCACCATGAGGCTAAAACAAGCCTTTTCAAGAAACAGCTTGTTTAGCGGTAGCAAGCAAAAAAAAGTGGTCTAAACTTTTTCTCTGAGTCGTTCGGCTGGAGAACTTTCAAAACTGTAACTATTCGTTCTGTTCCCACTATCGAGACTTCACCATAAAATTCGTTTTTTGCTTGGCGGGTTTTTTTGGGTGTTGTTTGACCTTTCGTGTCAATTGGTAACTCATAGCTATAAAAATCACCTTTAAATACCCATGTATCTTTTCTATTAAGAATATAACTCAATATATTTGCCATAAAGGTATCCTTTGCTTCATAAGATGTTATGCGAATAGAACGATGAATAAGCTCATGCCCGAATTTTTCAGGATCAAGTAAAATAAAACGTTCGCAAGTTTTTGTTTTATAAATTTCTTCTCTTAATTTTTCGTTATTAAGAATAGGAATTTTTGGAGGTATAAATGGGTTTATAACAAAAACTAAAATCAAAACAGCAATAAAAACACTTTCTAATACACTTAATAACTTATCAATAAAATCACTCATTACACTCCCCCACTCTTTAATGTTTGTGCTTCCCGTACAACACGATACAACATGGAGCGAGACACGCCAAATTGCTTCGCAATATCCTGAACACTATTTTTAGGATCAGCCATTAAGGTACGAACCATTGCCTTTTCACGGTCGTTAAGTTTTTGAGGTCGTCCACCTTTTCGACCACGCGCTCGTGCTGCTTCAACACCTGCTTTTGTGCGTTCTTGGATCAATTCTCGCTCGAATTGTGCCAGTGACGCGAAAACGTGAAAAATTAACCGACCTGTTGCACTGGTTGTGTCTATATTTTCGCGCAATGACACTAAACCGACACCAAGACGGTCTAATTCCCCCACAATTTCGATTAAATCCTTGAGGCTACGCCCCAAGCGATCAAGTCGCCAAACGACCAACGTATCACCTGAACGAATGTTGCTTAGGCAATCGGCTAATTGAGGGCGTTCTTTTCGTCCCCTTCCCCCTGAAATGTGTTCTTGATAGATTTTTTCGCACCCATATTTTTTCAATGCGTCTAGTTGCAGGTCAAGAAGTTGTTCGTCAGTTGATACACGGGCATAGCCAACATTGATATTCATATTTTTCTATACTAAGTTTTCAAAAGTGGTGCGGGCATTGATTGAGCTGTTTTTGATTGTAGCGAAAAGGTTAAAAAAGAGAAATTTTTGATACATAGTTTTTGATACTGCTTTTTGAGACACTTCAAGTCACGTTTAAGCCATTTTTTCGGTATCGTCTAGCGGCGTATCAAAAACCCACGTTTTTGGTACGCCTTTTTATGAAAACATCCTCCCTACACTTGCAGAAATAACAGTTATAGTTATACTTTCCTACAGTTAATATAACTTTCCTACTATGGTAGCAATTGTCATGTCCACTGTTCGTGTTCGTGAAAAACGCCAAATCACCATTCCAAGTGATATTGGTATAAAGGCAGGTATTGAGCCTAATGATATTCTTGAAGTTGAAATAACAACGGGCGGTATTCTTTTGCGCCCTGTTCGTTCGGTTACTCAAGAGCGTGTAAACAAACTAATGAAATTTGCAGGGGCTGGACAATCCTTGATAAACCCAATTGATCCTGATGAAAGCGTAAGATTACTTCGTGAAGATAGAGACGCATGGACACATTAAGCCAACTTACAGGAGCTGCAAAAGTTTATCTCGATACGAATTGCTTCATCTACTTTTTGGAAAAACACCCTATTTTTTTCCCCGTGATACTTCCCGTGTTTGAAGCTGCAATGAATGGCGATTATCAAATTGTCACCAGTGAATTAACACTTGCTGAATTGTTGATCCGCCCCTATCAATTGGGGCGTTCTGATGTAGCGATTACTTACCGTGAGTTTTTGGCTGATGCAGAAATTGTCACACTCACACCAATTAGCTTGAATGTTTTGGATAAAGCAGCAGCTATACGAGCAGCACACAAGACCGCTTTGCCTGATGCTATTCATATTGCTACAGCGATAGAAGCGCATTGTGATGTATTTATGACTAACGACCGTAAAATGAAGGGATTCAATGGATTGCGCCCTGTTTATCTCAGTTAAACGCATTGGATCGTGAATTGGATATAATTGGGTATCTTTATGGATATACTCAATGCTACATCACCACACATCAAGCTTCATATAGAGAGCGTAATATAAAAAACACTTTTGTAATGCGTAATAAGTTTGTGCGTTCATAGCGAAACGTCATAGCCACTTACACACTACCACTTCACCCGTGAATACAAGGAATGCTCTTGCAGATTCCTCCTTGCATTCACGGGTTTTTGAAGTGGTGTTTGGTGTATGTCTATTCCTAATTTTTCGCTATGACACGCACTACCCCACTGACACATTTTCACTACGACTACGTTTCGAGTCACATCAACCAAACGATACTTGTTGAACACCTGATAAAGCAAGGGATCATTTCTTATGATGACATTACCGACCTCTATGACAGTGATACCGATGAATACCGTGAAGTATTCCAATGGCTTGCCTTCCCAAATTTTTGATGGATGGATTACGAACGCCTGAGTAGCGCACACATTCCTGTAATTGACACCGAATATGAGACATGGGTGGGCATAACCTCTTTTGGTTCACACTATGATCTCTACGTTTACCCCGAACTGATAAATGCTTTATTTGGGCTAGATATAACTTACAAAGATATAAACCGTCTTAATTAGGCGGTTTGCTTTTGACTCTTCATAAAAAATCCATATAAACAATCTCCCACTTTTCAACGCCCTTTTTTTCTCCTTGTGACGCAAGCGTCATCGGGAGAACTGGAGGGTCGTATCGCTTGATAAGCCTGTGTGAGCTAGTAACCCGCGTGTATGCGCTGGTTGCACCAGCTCTACACGCTTATGGAGCATATTTATGGTAGTTATTGCAACCCATAAAGATTTTTTGGATATTTTTAACCGTATTTCACCCAGTAAACACCGCTACACGGTCTTTACTGACTTTGTGACCATGTTTGCTATTTCGCTTCACAATGCCATTGTGAAAAACGAAACATGGGAGGAAGAATATCTACGGTGTATTAAAGGGTATCCG
>NZ_CALETI010000063.1 GCF_937920075.1 uncultured Agitococcus sp. | reverse complement strand
ACCTATCGTCATTGCGCTTATTAGGTTCGGTGGGTGAGCCAATTAACCCCGAAGCATGGATGTGGTATCACGAAGTGGTGGGTGGCGGTCGTTGTCCGATTGTGGATACATGGTGGCAAACCGAAACAGGTAGCCACATGATTACGCCCTTACCTGCGGCGATTGCCACTAAACCGGGTTCATGTACCTTGCCGATTCCAGGGATTATGGTTGATATTATTGATGAAGCAGGCGAGCCAGTCGAGAAGGGCAAAGGCGGCTTTTTAGTGATTAAAAAGCCGTTTCCTTCCCAAGTGCGTACCTTGTGGAAAGATCCAGAACGCTTCAAAAAATCGTATTTTCCTGAAGAATATGGTGGAAAATATTATTTGGCAGGTGATTCAGCGCATAAAGATGCTGATGGTTATATTTGGATTATGGGACGGATTGACGATGTGTTAAATGTCTCTGGTCATCGTTTGGGAACCATGGAAATTGAATCTGCGTTGGTAGGCAATAGCAAAGTGGCCGAAGCGGCGGTGGTTGGCCGTCCTGACCCCATTAAAGGCGAAGCGGTGGTGGCTTTTGTGGTGTTAAAAGGCGCAAGACCCGCAGGTGATGAGGCAAAAGCCTTAGTGGCTGAGTTGCGTGATTGGGTTGCCAAAGAAATTGGTGCGATTGCTAAACCTGATGATATTCGTTTTGGTGACAATTTACCCAAAACACGGTCGGGTAAAATTATGCGTCGTTTGCTGCGAACGATTGCTAAAGGGGAGCAAGTTACCCAAGATATTTCTACTCTCGAAAATCCAGCGATTTTGCAACAATTACAAGAGGCGGTTTGAAGTGTGGACTGACGCATTTTGCCAAAATTAGCGCGTTTTGAACACATGAAACCGTTGAAAACGGTTGAATGTGAGCAAATAAGCGATAACCGCGTCAGTCCTAAAAGTAGGGGCGACCCTTGTGGTCGCCTTTTATTAGGGATGTAACGTGTGGTTGAGGCACGAAACCCACTGATAAATCTCAATTGTTGATTTCCTGCGTCAACCCACACTACCACTAAACGCTTTTGCTCTACACTAACTCCCATTGTAAACCTTTTTACTCTCAAAATGTCCCCAAATGACAATAAAAAAGCCTAAAAAGACACTAGAAGTTGACAACGCTTGATGTCAGAATTGGTTCATGAACTTAAATCAATCAAAAAAATTTTGAGGGTAAAATCATGGCCGAGAAGTTTGATGTCTTAATTATTGGTGCTGGATTATCGGGCATTGGTGCAGCTTGTCATTTAAAACGTGAATGTCCTAATAAAACTTTTGTCATTTTAGAAGGCCGTGATGCGATGGGTGGCACATGGGATTTATTCCGTTACCCTGGTATACGTTCAGATTCTGATATGTACACCTTGGGCTATAACTTTAAACCGTGGACCAATCCAAAAGCGATTGCCGATGGCCCATCGATTCGTGCTTATATTCATGAAGCTGCGCAAGAATATGATGTCAATCGTCATATTCGTTATGGCCATAAAGTGCTAAAAGCGGCGTGGTCAACCCCCAAAGCAGCATGGACAATTGAAGCAACCAACAAAGCAGGCGAGCCTGTCACCATCGAAGCCAATTTTGTCATTTCCTGTACAGGTTATTATAACTACGAAGCAGGCTATACCCCTGAATTTAAAGGCCGTGAGCGGTTTAAAGGTCAAATTATTCACCCTCAACTTTGGCCAGAAAACCTAGATTACACCAATAAAAAAGTGGTGATTATTGGTAGTGGGGCAACGGCTGTAACTTTATTACCATCCATGACCGATAAAGCCGCACACGTTACTATGTTGCAACGTTCACCGAGCTATGTAATTTCTGTTCCCCAAGAAGACATTATTTCTAATAAGTTACGCAAATATTTGCCAGAAAAAGTGGTGTATCACATGGCACGGGTGCGTAATGTCGGTTTGTCTTTAGGTTTATATCGTTATAGTCGTGCTAAACCTGCGGTTATGCGTCGTTTCTTATTGTCACAAGTGCGTCGTCAGCTTGGCCAAGATTTTGATATGAGCCATTTTAGTCCCCAATACAATCCGTGGGATGAGCGTTTGTGTGCTGTGCCCAATGGTGATTTATTTAAAGTGTTGCGTAAAGGCAAAGCTTCGATTGTCACCGATCATATTGACACCTTTACCGAAGAGGGCATTTTATTAAAATCAGGTAAAACCCTTGAAGCAGATATTATTATTACTGCGACAGGTTTAGACATTAAATTATTGGGTGGCATCCAGTTAGAAAAAGACGGCCAAGCGTTTGATGTGACTAAAAAGATGATTTACAAAGGCTCGATGTTAGAAGACTTACCTAATGCGGTGATGGTGTTTGGTTATACCAATGCGTCTTGGACGTTAAAAGCCGATATGATTAGTGAATATGTTTGCCGTTTATTAAAACACATGGACAAAACAGGCACACGTTATTGTATGCCAAACAACGGTGACAGCAGTGTTGAAAAAACACCGTTCTTAGATATGCGTTCAGGTTACATTCAGCGTGCTTTAGGCCGTGTTCCCTATCAAGGTTCAAAAGCACCGTGGCGTTTATATCAAAACTATGCGATGGATTATGCCTTATTACGCTTTGGCAAGTTGAATGATGGTGTGATTAAGTTTGCTTAATAAAAAAGGCGCAATATGCGCCTTTTTTTAATTACTCGCTAATTGTTTATTTGGATTTTCTTGCAAATAACGACGTAAATTTACCAACATTTGGTAGGGTTGTTGTTTGACAAATAAATTACTAAATGACAGCGGAATAGCCCCACCTAAATCGGCATAACCATTGGTAGTAACTTCTAACTGATTGTTTTTTAAAGGACGTAACTGCCAACTACCTTGATAGTGTTTTACCCGCACCAAACCCTCTCGCTCAGGCGCACGCGCGTCAGTAATGGCGGTATTTTCTAACCAAACTTCGCCTGTGTTACGTTGACGTAATTGCGATTTAATCACCACATCACGATCAGTCATGGGAAAGGGTAAATCTAATTCCATACGATAAATCATTACTCCTTCAGCATTTAACGGACTAATGACCTCAATTTTACCCACATAAGGTGCCCATTCAGCCGCCGTTTTATGATTGGTAATTAAAGCAATGGTGTTATTTAACGACGTGTTTAAGGTCACACTCGCTTGATAACTGACCGCAGGATTGCCTTGTTCTTTATAAGTCCATACTTTCACCCCATCACGATTAATGGCAGGCGCTTGTGCTGAAATTGCACTATTATCTAAGGCATATGCGGATGAAGTGACCAGTGACAGATTGGCCAACGTGCTAAACAAAACAGCCGAAAGCAGTTTTTTGCTAAATAACGTTTGATGTTGATGGTATTGATTATTGTTACCATTTATCTCATGACACATAGTAATCTCCGCGCATATTATGAGATTATTGTGACTGATGTGATGAGGATCATCTGTCAAAAAGCTGACATAGAAGCGATTTTTAGGAGAAAAAAAGTGTCTGCTGCTTTACCTTCTGCTGCACAAGATTACAAGTTGTTATTAAAAAAGGGACAGTGGTTTAGTCAGATTAGTCCTGCTTTACAAAGTAGATTATTAGAAGAAGCAACGGTGCATAAACTAATGGCAAATCAAGTGGTTTTCTCGCGTGGAGAGTCATTTAATGGCTTATTTGCGGTTATTAATGGCATGGTTAAAATTGTTGGTTATGGTGCAAATGATTCAGGCAAAGAGTCGTTGTTAGCCTTGCTAGAAGCACCCGAATGGTTTGGCGAATTATCGTTTTTTGACAAACAAGTGCGACCTTATGACGCGTGGGCTGTGGCTGATGCAACCATTTTACAGTTAACCCCTCATGCCTTAGAGGCTATTTTAAAAGAAAATTCCGATTATTGGCGCGAGTTTTCCTTGTTATTGATTCACAAGCTAAGAATGACCTATGCAGTGATTGAACATGCCTTAGTCTCACCAACCATTAGTCGTTTGGCTTATCGTTTGTTAATGATGGTGAATAACAGTGCGGCAAGTTCACCCATTGCGCGCCGAGTCTTAACCATTTCGCAAGATCAATTAGCGCATTTTTTAGCAGTGAGCCGACAAACGACCAATCAATTATTAAAAAGTTTAGAACAACAATCGGTAATTAAATTACATCGTAATAGTATAGAAGTGTTGGATATTCAAGCTTTAGAAGCCTTGTCAGAAGGGGTGGTGAGCTAAAGATCGACTGCCTAAAACTCCGCTTAGGGGGCGGAGTTTTGGTCGTTGAACTGAACCTAAATTAAATCACCTTAGAAAATTTCTTTTCCTGACTTTGACGTAAATAAAAATCAAAGACCATACAAATGTTTCTAATTAACAATCGTCCACGCGGCAACACCACTAATTTATGATTATCTAAACTGATTAAACCATCATTAACCATACGTGGCAATTGTTGTAGCTCATAAGCAAAATAGTCAGCAAAATTAATCTGATATTGCTGCTCAATGGTGGCAAACTCTAGTTCAAAATGACAAATTAATTGAGTAATAACCGCACGACGCAATTTGTCATCAGCCGTTAATGCGACGCCTCTAAACACAGGCACGCGACCTTGTTCAATGTGTTCACCATAAGCTTCTAAGGTTTTTAGGTTTTGACTATAAGTATCAGCAACCACACCAATCGAAGTGATGCCTAAACCAACCAAATCACAGTCAGCATGAGTGCTATAACCTTGAAAGTTGCGATACAACGTACCTTGTTGTTGAGCAATGGCCAGTTCATTATCAGGTTTAGCAAAGTGATCCATGCCAATATACACATAACCTGCTTGGCTTAATCGCTCTATAATTAACTGAAAAATCGCCAATTTTGTTGCCGCACTGGGCAATTGTTGGCTATCAATTTGTTTTTGTACCTTAAATAAATCAGGCAAATGCGCGTAGTTAAATACCGATAATCTGTCAGGTGATAACTCTAAGACTTGATCTAAGGTGTGGCTAAAACTGGCAACGCTTTGGTGGGGCAGACCATAAATTAAATCAACATTAATCGAGTGATAACCATTATCACGGGCAGCCATCACCGCTTCATAGGTTTGACCAAAGGACTGTACCCGATTCACTGCTTGTTGCACCAAAGGATCAAAGTCTTGCACGCCAAAACTCATGCGATTAAAACCAAGTTTGCGTAAATGACCTATTTTTGCGGGAGTGACTTCGCGCGGGTCAATTTCTATCGAAAAATCGCCAGTATCATCGTCTAATAAATTAAAGTGTTGGCGTGTGCAATCCATGAGTGCCGACATTTGTTCGTCACTGATAAAAGTAGGTGTGCCACCACCCCAGTGTAGTTGGCTAACCACACGATTTTTATCAAACAACTGTCCTTGTAGAGCAATTTCTTTATGAAGATGATCTAGATATGGTGCAGCACGCTTCCGATTGGCGGTAATGATTTTATTACACGCACAGTAATAACAAACATGCGCACAAAACGGCAGATGAAAATATAACGATAAGGGGCGGCCACTTTGATTGGAGTCTGCGATGGCTTGTAAATAAGCTTGCTCGCTAAAATGATTATGAAATTGTACCGCTGTTGGGTAAGAGGTATAACGTGGGCCAGATAAATCGTAGCGTTGAATTAACTCTAAATCAAATTCGATAGCAGTGGGCATCATCGTCATTCTCTCTTCTAAGCAAATCGACAGCAGCATAGTCTATCAATAAAACCATATAAAAAAAGTGGTTATTAACCTGTAGTTTAGTTTTTTAGCTAAAAAAGAGTGTAAAAATGAGGAAATAAAACAATGTCGAATGATTTAGTGTTCGTCAAGCACAACGTTTTAGCCAAACCGTTGTGTTTAATACTGCTTAAATTAAGCGTCGAGAGCTTGAGTTATATGGCTCAAGCTCTTCTCTATTACGTCAAAATTACCATTGTCAGTGTGCTGATTATTTCTTAAGGTATAACGACAATTTTAAGAGAATAAAAAATGTCCTTAGTTCCATTACGCGATGGTCAAAACCTATATGTCCGTACAATTGGTCGTGGTCAACCTGTGTTAATGTTGGCAGGCTTGGGCATGCATAGTGGCCATTGGTTGCCGTTTATTGTGCCGTTTTTACACCGCTATAAATTCTACTTGCCCGATTTTCGAGGGGTAGGCCGTTCAAGTCATCTCAAGTTTAATCAGGCCGATGTGTTTCATAATCATTATCAAGATACGGCGGATGTGATTAAACACTTTAATTTAAAAGATTATTTATTAGTGGGCATTTCGTTAGGCGGCACAACAGCATTACATTTACAGCGTGAACAAGGTTTTGCGGATGTCAAAGCCTATTTACATATCGACCAGTCTCCTTGTATTGGCAATCAGGAAGATTGGGCATTTGGTTTGTTTGGCAGTCAACAGGCACAAATTTTTAGTCGTATGAGTGTGTTGCATGAGTTGTTGTCGCAATATCAAGATTATCTACAATTAGCCGATTTGCCTAAAAACGTTCGTAAACAAGCAGCCAAGACCTTAGCCGATATTTTGGTATTAATGAGCAATCAACCAAAACTGCGTAAAGTCTTTGAGTATTTATTAATTAGTCCAAAAATAGTCGCCAAACATCTACCGCTAAGCAATGTCGCAGATTGTTGTGCATATCTTCACGCCTATAGTCATTTAGCCCATGATTATCGAGACAGCTTGCAACAATGTGCCACCCCCATGACCGTTATCGTTGGCATGAATTCACCGTTGTATCATCCACAAGGGCAAATGCAGATTGCCGATTATGCCCAACAAGCGAAAGTGGTTAAGTTTCATAAATCTGGCCATGTGCCGTTAACCGATGAGCCACTCAAGTTTATTCGTGAGCTAAAACGCTTTTTGCAACACTAAAAATACACATTATAAGGCTCTTATTTAGCGTGATTTTGCAGGATAATGGCCGCATTTTGCGTCTTCATGGAAAAGCTCATGCGTATTCTAGTTTTAGGCTTATTAACCAGTTTATTAGCCGCTTGTGTGACACCTCAAAAACCAACTACTCCCCCTAAACCCGAAACGGTGACTGCCGTTTATAAAGCCCAAGATTGGCAGGTTTTACCCAATTGGCCCGGTGAACAACTCAATCGTAGTTGGCCTGCATGGTTAAACTCGTGTAAACGTTTAGCCAGCAAGCCTGTTTGGAAAGATATTTGTGCTGAAGCGGTGATGTTGGGTAGTCAGGATGATGCGTCAATCAAAGCATTTTTTGAGCGTCATTTTAGCCCATGGCAAATTACCACCAATGCAGGCTCAGATACAGGTTTAGTGACGGGATATTATGAACCCTTGCTCAAAGGCAGTTTAAATCCCAAAGCGGGCAGTGCGCCATTTTATAGTGTGCCAGATGATTTGTTGGTGGTTGATTTAGCTAAACAATACCCAGACCTCAAAGGCAAACGTTTACGTGGTCGTATTGATGGTGTGCGGACAGTGATTCCTTATTGGACACGCCAAGAGATTGCCGAAGGTAAAATTGCCAATAACGCGAAAGTATTAGCATGGGCTGATGATGCAGTAGAAGCCTTTTTTATGGAAGTACAAGGTTCGGGGCGCATTCAGCTTGAAGATGGCACTATTATTCGTTTGGGATATGCCGATCAAAATGGCCATCCTTATAAGTCGATTGGCAAATGGTTAATTGATAAAGGCGAAATGACCGCCGACCAAGCGTCGATGCAAAGCATTCAAGCATGGGCAAAAGCCAATCCGCAACGCTTACAAGAGATGCTCAATGCCAATCCTAGTGTGGTTTTCTTTAAGTATTTATCGGGTAATGATGGGCCAATTGGTGCATTAAACGTTCCTTTAACCGATGAAGCGAGTGGTGCGGTTGATCCTAAGTTTGTGCCTTTAGGTAGCCCGATTTATTTATCAACTACACGCCCAAATGACAGTCAGCCGATGACTCGCTTGATTCATGCTCAAGACACAGGCGGCGCGATTGCAGGGCCAATTCGTGTTGATTATTTTTGGGGCTTTGGTTCTCAGGCAGGACAACTTGCGGGAAAAATGAAACAAAAAGGTCAAGTTTGGTTATTGTGGCCAAAAAATTTGCCACTGCCTGAACAAGCTGTTAATAAATAAGCAACAATACGTTTCCAAAGCCTTCATAGACAAAAAGATTAAGATTGCGTAACTTTGGCACTACGCAAAAATCTTTTGAAGGAAAAGAAAAATGTTTAAATTGTTGACTCGTTTAATGTTAACCGCTTCTTTAATGACAGGTGCAGTCGCTTATGCTGCACCTGATGCTAATCCTGCCAATATGCCAGCAGGTAGTTATGTCTTAGAAAAAACCCATGCCAGCATTAACGCCAAAGTCATGCATCATGGTTATGCCTTTTATCATTTTCGTTTTGATAAATTTGATGCGTCTTATGATTTTGATCCTAAAAATCCAACAGCGTCTAAAGTGGTGGTCACGGTTGATACAAAATCGATGAATACAGGTTATGCTAAAGCAGATAAAGAGTTTCCTGTAGAGTTTTTAGCGGCTGACAAACATCCAACGGCTACCTTTAAATCCAATAAAATTACTATTACTCAAGGCAATAAAGGCACAATGGCTGGTGATTTAACTTTGGGTGGCGTGACTAAACCAGTCACCTTAGATGTGGTATTTAATGGTGCTGGTAAAGATATGTGGGGAGCAATGCGTAGTGGTTTTTCAGCAACGACTATCATTAAACGTTCTGAATTTGGTTTAACGAAGTATGTGCCTGCTATTGGCGATGAAGTTGCTTTGGCGATTGAAGTGGAATTTGTGAAAAAATAAGATGACAACATTGAACTAAATTCACTGATGTTCACTGAGCGAAGTCGAAGTGTTATGGTTGGTTTCGACTACGCTCAACCACCACGGCCACGTTCACCATACATAAATAATTTAGGGTGTTTTTAAAAATAGGGCGCAACAACGCCCTATTTTTTTAGGAGAGCAAAAATGGTTACATCCTCAGCACGTTATAACAATATTGCCGTGTTGTTACATTGGTTAATTGCCGCAGCGATTATTTTTCAACTCGGCTTAGGTTGGCGTATGGGTGATGAACCTAAAGGCGCAGGAGCTTATGCCTTATTTCAATTACATAAGTCGATTGGTTTTAGCATTTTATTTTTAAGCTTATTTCGCGTTGTGTGGCGGTTAACCCATAAAGCCCCCGAATTACCCAATACGATGCCACAATGGGAGCAGTGGGCAGCCAAGCTCGCTCATTTAGCGTTTTATGGCATTATGTTGGGCTTACCCTTAACTGGCTGGTTATTGGTGTCTGCTAGTCCAACCAATATTCCAACGGTGTTATTTGGTGTTGTGCCATTTCCACATTTACCTTTTATTGCAGAACTAGCCACTGATGCAAAACATCAATTGCATGAGCTGGCTGAAGATAGTCATGCGTTATTAGCCATTGCTACCATGGGTTTATTGCTGTTGCATATTGGCGCAGTATTAAAACATCAATTAATTGTTAAAGATTCGGTATTTAGCCACATGGCCGTTGGTGCAAAAGCAGGTTGGGGCGAATGGCGTTTATGGTTGATTTTAGCCAGTGTGCCTGTGGTGTTTATGTCGGCATGGTGGTATCCAACAGCAAAACCTGCTGCACCTGTTGCTCAACAAGCAGAAATTTTAACCGAAGAATTAACACCTATAACGGAAGAAGCTACGCCAGTAGTTGACAGCCCCGCAATCGTTAGCCCTAAAGATGACGCAGTAAAACCTGCCGAACAACCGCAAGCTGTCGTTGAGCAAAAAGTCGAAAATACTGAACCTGTGGTTTGGCAAGTTAATGCAAAAAAATCACGTTTAGGTTTTATGACCTCTTGGTCGGGTGAGCAAGTGTTAGGTGAGTTTGCAGATTGGCAAGCAGACATCGTTTTTGCTGAACATGCGCTCGAAAAATCGCATATTGAAGTAAAGGTGAATCTTGCGAAAGTGAGCACAGGCGATAGTCAACGTGATGAGGCTTTACCCACCGCCGACTGGTTTAATGCCGATCAATATCCGCAAGCTGTTTTTAAGTCGAATAAAATCATCAGCAAAGGTAAACAACGTTATCAAGCACAGGGCACGTTGAGCCTAAAAAATGTCACTCAAAAAGTGAATTTAGATTTTGTCTTGAACGTTAAAGATAAGCTGGCTAAAGCTCAGGGCACGGCTCAGTTAGATCGTACAGTTTTTGGTGTTGGTCAAGGTGAATGGGCGGCAACTGATAGCATTCCAGCCATGGTTAAAGTGCAGTTTAAATTAGAAGCAACGGCAAACTAGCCATTTGATACAGTGATTTTTTGTTATATGCTCTGTTACGAGGTGCGGTTATCACTTTGATTAGTGGTAACAGACCCTAAATAACAACAAGAACGGAGCAACTTTCATGAGTCATGTTTATGCCCCCTTAGAGCAGCGTCAATTATTAGCCAATGCGGCTCTAGTGATTGCTGCGACAGGTGTTGCTGTACAATCAACCTTAATCAGTCATTTTCCTGCTTATGCTACTTATATGCCTCATGTGAAGATGGCTTTTGAAGCAGCATTAGTCAGCGGATTGGCTGATTGGTTTGCTGTAACTGCTATTTTTCGTCGCCCGTTAAATTTACCTATTCCCCACACTGCAATTATTCCCACCAATCAAGAGAGAATTGCTGCCACGATTGGGGTACGTTGGTGGGTGGTTTAATTGGCTTAGTTTTAAGCTTTTTATAGATAGGGATTCTTATGTTAAGCATTAGCCGTTATCTGTCTATTATGATGACAGGGATGAGTCTTTTACCAACGATAGGCTGCGCGGCTGAGCAAATGGTTTTAACCCGAGAAGATCAGCGTCCTGTAACGGTGGTGAAATATATTCCCCAACAGCATTGTCAGGGTGTTGCGATTATTTCTCATGGTGCAGGTGGCTCACAATATGGCTATAGCTATTTGGCCAATTTTCTACAACAGCAACAATGGTTGGTATTGGTAGTAGATCATCAAGAAAGTAATAGTGAGGTATTAAAACAATTATTAAGTCGTCAAGGTATTATAGAGTCGTTAAGTGAGATGGTGACTATGCCAAGTGCCTACACAGCGCGATTTATGGATATTAGTATTGCTCAAACATGGGGAAAACAACACTGTATTGGAGATAGGCAACTTATGATTGGCCATTCGATGGGAGCAGCAACAACGATGTTATTGGCAGGGGCAGAAAATAATTTAAATGTGCTTGCCCCTAAATTGTCGTTTGATGCTTATATTGCTTTATCGCCACAAGGTGTGGGCAGTATTTTTCCCAAGGATGCGTGGCGTCATATTAATAAGCCAGTTTTGTTGTTAACAGGCACTAAAGATCGAGAGCTGCATGGCTCTTGGCAAAGCCGGCAAGATGCGTTTTATAGTTTGCCTGCAGGTTGTAAATGGTTGGGCGTAATTAATGGTGCAAACCATTTAAATTTTGCAGGGAAGGGCGCATCGGGCAAGACAGAACGTCTAGTCACTCAAACAGTTGCCGAATTTATTGAAGGTGTTAAACAAAAGCAGTGCCAGCCTCTATTAAAATTAAAGGGTTTAAGTTTGAGAAATAAATAAAAAAGGCGCATAACGCGCCTTTTTAAAACTTGTACTAAATTAGCCTTTAGCACGAGATTTGAATTCACCAGTGCGAGTATCAATTTCGATGCGCTCATCGGTTTCGATAAAGGCAGCAACTTGTAATTCATAACCATTAGCTAATTTAGCTTGTTTCATCACTTTACCAGAAGTATCGCCACGAGCAGCTGGCTCGGTGTAAGCAACTTTACGCACGATAGTGGTTGGTAATTCTACAGAAATCGCTTTACCATTATAGAATACGGCTTGGCAAGTTTCTTCCATACCGTCTTCGATAAAGTTAACCGCATCACCTAAGTTTTCTTTTTCAACTTCGTATTGTTCGTAGTCAGCGTCTACGAAAATGTACATTGGGTCAGCAAAGTAAGAGAAAGTCACGTCTTTGCTTTCTAAGAATACAGGTTCAAATTTTTCGTCGGCTTTATAAACGGTTTCAGTTTGTTGACCGTTTAATAAGTTACGTAATTTCATTTTTACAACGGCAGCATTACGGCCAGATTTGTTGTATTCGGCTTTTACAACAACCATTGGCTCAGTGCCAACCATAAATACATTACCAGCACGGAGTTCTTGAGCGGTTTTCATGGGATTATCACACAGCAAAAATTGAGACTAGGTTTAAAAAACATTCTAAACCCTAAAAAAGTGCCGTATTCTACCCTAAAGGCTGCTATTTAAGCAAAAGACATTCATCAATATCCTTTGCCTTAAATATTTTAGGCAAGTAAACGCTGGCATAAATCATCTTGTTTAGTTAAATAGTCACAAAATTGTTGATGACCTTTTTTATTGGCTTGAGCGGTGCTTAACAATGTCTGCCAAATTTCAGGATTTGTGTCTTGTTTAACCCATGCTTGTTGTAGTTGTTGCCATTCTTGGTCAATAACCGCTTGGCTGAGTTGTTGCCAAGCCGCTAGTTTGTCTAGGTGGGCATCTTCATCTTGGGGATAAATATGCCATAACAACGGTTTGGCTGCCCAATGCGCTCTAATAAATGAGTCTTCACCACGCACACAATTAATGTCACACGCCCATAATAAATGGTCATAATCACTGCTGGATAAAAACGGTAAAATCGCTAAGCTGATTGAGCCAACTTGCACACAATCGCCAACTTTTAAGGGTTTGTTCAGCCAAGTCTCTAAGCTATGCACAATTCGGCCTTGTGGAATGGCAATAAAGCCTAAAGCGGATTGTTGACTGAGAGCTTGAAGCAGGGCAGGTGCAGCCAAGTTTTCATAAGCAAATAATGACAGACGATAATCGGCATCTGTGGCTTGGCTATAGCCTAGTTGTTGCCAAAATTGTTTTTGTAAATCCGCGTTAAACGCATCACGTTGTTGAATTAAATCACGCTCTCGTAATAAACCACCACCACGCACTTCAAAGCTAGGAAAGAAAAATTGTTGTTTGAGTGCCAACGTTGGATGAATAGAGTTAAGACCATGACAATCCAATGTCCATGCTTCGGCAGAGAGATATTCTAAATTTAACCATTTTGGTGGCGGTGATTGTTGAGCCATTGCTTGTAAAAAGCTATCGGGTAAACGACAGCCAAATCCTTCAATCACCATCTCATGCGGTGTGGGTGAGTTAATAAAAGCGGCTGCTGTCCAATGTCTAATTTCTATGCCTAAATAATATTGTTGAGCTTGATTAACTTGAATAGTAGATTCTAATTTGGCAAAACTGGCTAAATCATCCACCCACAGCCTAATCTGTAGGTCATATTCGTGGCGCAGTTGTTTAGCCAAACGCCAACAAACGCCAATATCGCCAAAGTTGTCGATAACCGTACAGAAGATGTCGATGCTTTTGAAAGATGTCATGGCTGAGTTTTATAAGCCTAGTTGATAGCGAATTGCTTCATCAATGTTTTGCATTTCTATGGCGGTTAATGTGCCTAATTTTTTAATCATGCGTTGGTGAGACACGGTGGTAATTTGACTAGCTGTTGCTTTACCTTCTATACCATTGATAGTTGTTTTGGCTTCGCTAAGATAAATCTTGGCTGCTTTGGAGGTAATTGGCACAACTTGTACTCTTTCTAACTTAGTATTAGAAATATCATTACTCACAATCACTGCAGGACGAGTTTTTTGAATCTCTTGGCCAATAGCAGGGTCAAAATTGATTAAATAAACATCACCTCTGTTCATGTGATGTCTCCACAAAACTGTTGATAAAATGCCGCATCCTCTTGTGACTCAAGGTCATTGGCCATTGCTTCGTAATCGGCTTCCATGATGGCAGTTTTTTCTTTAAGGATGGCTTCAGCCAATAACTGTTCTATATATTGGCTACGTTTTTTTGCAGGAACAAGCTGCATAAATTGCTCATAGATGGTGTCTTGAATACTAATTGTCATACGAGCGTGCATCATCATCTCCAAATATATGATGTTTTCATCATACTATAGTCTTTTTGCTCAGCAACATCAAACTAAAGGCGGCTTCGGTTTTAAAATGGCTTTGCTGTTCGAGGGCTAAACGGCGTTCGGGTTTGGCTTTCCACACATACGGTGTCATGGCTAATAACTGTTTGAGTGCGGTTTGTGACAGTTCTAACTCAAAACGTAATTCCTGTTGCTTCACTAAATCAAAGGCTGGTTCTAATTCTTCTAAAAATTTATCAGGTTGATGAGCACGAACCTCACCAAACAAAGCCTCACGTAAATGATATAAATGGGTATCGGCAGGACGAACAATTAAAATATGACCATTGTTTTTTAATACACGCGCCATTTCACTAACAGGAATGGGACTAAATAAACTACTTACGGCATCAACTGATTGATTTTCAATGGGAAGTAATGCACCACTCGCCACGAGCCAAAAGATATGTTTGTGTTTTTTGGCGGCAATTTGCACAGCAGTTTTGGCAATATCTAAGCCAATGATATTGGGGCAAACTTGGCTAAAACGTTCGGTGTAATAACCTTCACCACAACCAATATCCACTAAGTTATTTGCGCTAAGTGTTTGCAAAATAGCACAAGCAGCATCGGCTAAGGGTTGGTAATAACCTGCTTGCAAAAATTCACGACGGGCTTTGACCATCTCATCATTGTCACCTGGTGCTTTGGATTTTTTTTGTTGTACTAACAATAGGTTGACGTAGCCTTCTTTGGCGGTATCAAAGCGATGTTGTTGTTGGCAAACGAGGCTTTTTTCGTGGGCGTTTAATGGCGTGCGGCAGAGTGGGCAGATGAGTAAGTTAGTCATGGATAATAGCAGATAAGTAATTTATGATAAGTGAAAAGGGTAATTTGATCCTAGCCAAAAAATGATCCTAGCCAAACTATTAGACAGTTGTACCCTCTAAAAGTAGTAGATGCTTTTGCATAAAAGCATTTGG
>NZ_CALETI010000062.1 GCF_937920075.1 uncultured Agitococcus sp. | reverse complement strand
ATCAAAGGTAATAAAAGCGGTATAACCCTGTGAGCGTGCTAAATGTAAACTATCAGCAAAATCTAAACCTTGCCGATAGTAAGTTAAAGCCTTAAATACAGTGGTGTGGTCTTCTACTTTAATATGCGTAAAATTGAGTAAAACCTCATAAATACGCAAAATTTCAGCACGATTTAGTTTGTAAAAACCACGCATCACCCATTCAAACTCCAAAATAACAGTAATGGGGATATAAACAGCTTGTGACAGAATGGTGGTTGCAATAGGCCGTTGAAAAATTGCTTGTTCATCATCAGGGTCATCAATAAAAAAACGAGCTAATATATTAGTATCGACTGCTTTCATAAAGAATCATTCACAAAATTTGCAGCATAAAAATCATCTAAACTCCTTTTTTGCCCCGTACTTTTGGCTTTAACCAAACCTGAAAATGCCGAAATATCATTTATATGCTGTTGTTGCTGGATTTGTTCTTCCAAAAATTGACGAATATGCTCAGATAACATATCAGGTTTTAATATACCGATTTGTTGAGCTTTTTGTACCAATTCATCAGGTAAATGAACAATCAAAGCTGTCATGCGACACCTCACAGTTTTTATCATTGCATTTTGAGTATAGCATGGTTTTGTATGTGCTAAAACGTAGCCCACAAGTTAGCCTATAAAAATCCTCCCCAACCCTCGCTTTACAAAAGGAGGGGGCATCATCGTTCATTAAGGTACTGTGCGTCTCCCCCTTTTTTAAAGAAGATTTTAAAAGTATTTATTATTTAATGCTTGCAAAGGGTAGGGTGGTGGGCTATTATTCGCCACCCGCTAAAGAGTTGGGTTAATTATGTGTTCTCAATGTTAAATAAGAACACATTTACAGCTAAGGCATCGTTCTTGGCATCGTATTTTTGGCTTTTCGCTGTTTTATTATAAACAGGCGAAGGGACTTTTTTATTTTTTGGCTTGGAGTTGCTGGTATGGCTAACCAGAGAATCCGCATTCGCCTGAAAGCATTCGATCATCGTTTGATTGATCAATCCGCTCAGGAGATCGTTGAGACCGCCAAGCGCACTGGCGCACAGGTTTGTGGTCCGATTCCGATGCCCACTCGCATCGAGCGCTTTAACGTGCTGACTTCGCCGCATGTGAATAAAGATGCCCGCGATCAGTATGAGATCCGCACCCACAAAAGATTAGTGGATATCGTGCAACCTACAGATAAAACTGTTGATGCGTTGATGAAACTTGATCTTGCTGCTGGTGTTGATGTGCAGATCAGTTTGGGTTAATCGTTTTTCCTATCGCGCTGTCATGAGGCAGCGTTAAGAAGAGGTTAGAGGAAATGGCTATTGGTTTAGTCGGTCGTAAGTGCGGCATGACGCGCATCTTCACTGAAGCGGGTAATTCTATACCTGTTACGGTGATTGAAATCGATCCCAACCGCATCACTCAGATTAGAACCTTAGAAACCGACGGCTATCAAGCTGTACAAGTAACCACTGGTGAACGTCGTGCTTCCCGTGTGACCAAAGCAATGGCTGGCCATTTTGCAAAGGCTTCGGTTGCTGCTGGTCGTGGTGTATGGGAATTCCGTGTAAGTGGTGAAGAAGCTGCAAGTTATGCAGTTGGTGGCAGCATTGGTTTAGATATTTTTGCAGTAGGTCAAGTAGTTGACGTAATTGGTACTAGCAAAGGTAAAGGTTTCCAAGGCGGTGTAAAACGCTGGAACTTCCGTACGCAAGATGCAACACACGGTAACTCTGTGTCTCATCGTGTACATGGTTCTACGGGTCAAAACCAATCTCCGGGTCGCGTGTTCAAAGGCAAAAAGATGGCAGGTCACTTGGGTGACGAACGCGTTACCGTACAAGGTTTGGAAGTGATTTCCGTTGATGTCGAACGTTCCGTCCTTTTAATTAAGGGTGCAGTTCCGGGCGCAACAGGCTACGATGTGATTGTACGTCCATCGGTTAAGGCCTAAGGGGAGCTAAGCGTGAATCTGAAGACTGTTTCCGGTGCGGCTGTTGAGCTGTCCGAAGTTGCCTTCGGCAAAGAATTTAATGAAGCATTAGTGCACCAAGTCGTCACTGCTTATTTGGCTGGTGGTCGTCAAGGCACTCGTGCTCAAAAAACACGTGCTGAAGTAAGTGGTGGTGGTAAGAAGCCTTTTAAACAAAAGGGTACTGGCCGCGCACGTGCTGGTTCTATTCGTAGTCCATTGTGGCGTGGTGGCGGCAAGATTTTTGCTGCAAAACCACAAGACTGGTCTCAAAAAGTGAACCGCAAAATGTATCGCGGCGCGATGCAATGTATTTTGGCCGAGTTGGTTCGTCAAGAACGTTTAATTTTGGTTGAAGAAATCAGTGTTAGCGCACCAAAAACTAAAGAGTTGCTTGCAAAACTCAAAGGTTTAGGCGCAGAAAACGCTTTGATCGTGACTGAAGCTGTTGACGAGAACTTGTACCTCGCTGCTCGTAACTTGCCACATGTGGCTGTTATTGATACTGCAGCTGTTGATCCAGTTAGTTTGATTGGTTTTGACAAGGTATTAATGTCTGTGCCAGCCGCTAAAAAATTAGAGGTGGAATTGGGATGAACAACGAACGTTTATACCAAGTAATCCTTGGCCCGCACATCTCCGAAAAAGCAAATATTGTCGCTGAAACCCAAAATCAAGTGGTTTTCAAAGTGCGCACAGATGCTAACAAACTGGAGATCAAAAAAGCTGTAGAAAAATTGCTTAATGTTAAAGTTGAAGCAGTTAATACAGTGTTGGTTAAAGGTAAGACAAAGCGTTTTGGTCGTACCTCGGGTCGTCGCTCTGACTTCAAAAAAGCCTACATTACATTACCTGTAGGCACAGAAGTTCAGTTAGCTGACGTAGCTGAGTAAGGAGCGCGTTATGCCTATCGTAAAATGTAAACCAACGTCACCAGGTCGTCGTTTTGTTGAGAAAGTCGTTAATCCAGACTTATATAAAGGTCGTCCATACGCACCTTTAGTTGAAAGCAAAAAGAGAACTGGTGGTCGTAATAATAACGGTCATATTACTACTCGTCATATTGGCGGTGGTCATAAGCAGTTATATCGTATCGTTGACTTTAAACGTAACAAAGATGGTGTTCCAGCTGTTGTTGAGCGTTTAGAGTACGATCCAAACCGTTCTGCAAATATCGCATTATTGAAATATGCCGATGGTGAACGTCGCTATATCATTGCACCAAAAGGCTTAAAAGTCGGTGATGCAGTGCAATCTGGTGATGATGCGCCAATCAAAGTGGGTAACGCTTTACCATTACGCAATATGCCACTCGGTGCTACTTTGCACTGTATGGAATTAAAAGCAGGTAAAGGTGCTCAATTGGCTCGTTCTGCTGGTACATCTGTCCAATTATTGGGTCGTGATGGTGCCTATGCCATTGTGCGTTTGCGCTCTGGTGAAATGCGTAAAATCCATGTGGATTGTCGCGCTACGTTTGGCGAAGTTTCTAACTCCGAACACAATTTGCGTTCGTTGGGTAAAGCTGGTGCTAGCCGTTGGCGTGGTGTTCGTCCGACCGTTCGTGGTACGGCAATGAACCCAGTTGACCATCCACACGGTGGTGGTGAGGGACGTACTTTTGGTAAGCATCCAACCACTCCGTGGGGCGTGCAGACCAAGGGCTATAAAACTCGTAGTAACAAGCGTACAACTAATATGATTGTACGTGATCGTCGCGTCAAGTAATAGGAAAAGAGGAGACTAACTGTGCCTCGTTCACTTAAGAAAGGCCCGTTCGTAGATACGCATCTTTTTGCGAAAGTTGAAGCCGCATTGGCTACCAACTCCAGAAAGCCTATTAAAACCTGGTCGCGTCGGTCGATGATTCTGCCAGAAATGGTAGGTCTCACCATCGCTGTGCATAACGGTCGTCAGCATGTGCCAGTTTTAGTTAGTGAGCATATGGTCGGCCATAAACTCGGCGAATTCGCACCAACCCGCACTTATCGCGGTCATGGTGTTGACAAGAAAGCCAAACGCTAAGGGGTGAGTAATGGAAGCTGTTGCTAAACTTCGCGGCGCGCCAATATCTGCCCAGAAAGCACGTTTAGTGGCTGATCTGGTGCGTGGTAAGCCGGTGGAGCAAGCGCTGAATACATTAGAATTCAGCACCAAAAAAGCTGCCCACTTTGTTAAAAAAGTGCTCGAGTCGGCAATTGCCAACGCTGAGCATAATTATGGGGCAGACGTGGATGAGCTCAAAGTCGCCACGATCTTTGTTGATGAAGGTATTACCTTGAAACGTATCATGCCACGTGCTAAAGGCCGTGCTGATCGTATCAGCAAGCGTACCTGCCATATCACCGTCAAAGTCGCGGAATAAGTGGGGTCGGGAAATGGGTCAGAAAGTTCATCCAATAGGCATTCGTCTTGGTGTTATTAAACGCCACAATGCCAACTGGTATGCTAGTCCAAAAAACTATGCGGATTTTTTGCTTACTGATTTAGCTGTTCGTGAGTACTTGTATAGCAAGCTCAAGAGCGCCGCGGTAAGTCGTATTTTAATTGAGCGTCCATCTGAGACAGCCCGTATTACCATTAGTACGGCACGTCCTGGCATCATCATCGGTAAAAAAGGTGAAGATGTTGAGCGTTTAGGTCGCGAAGTGTCTAAGTTGATGAAGACTCCAGTTCAAATCAACATTGACGAAATTCGCAAGCCTGACTTAGATGCACGTTTAGTGGCTGAAAGCATTGCAGCACAATTAGAAAAGCGTGTCATGTTCCGTCGCGCAATGAAACGCGCTGTACAAAACACCATGCGTGCTGGTGCCAAAGGCATCAAAGTTGAAGTATCTGGTCGTTTAGGTGGTGCAGAGATCGCGCGTTCTGAATGGTATCGTGAAGGTCGTGTACCTTTGCATACATTACGTGCTGATATCGATTACTCGATTATGCGTGCTGAAACCACTTATGGTTGTATCGGCGTTAAAGTTTGGATCTTCAAAGGTGAAATTTTAGGCGGTATGGCTCAAGCTATGCAACCAGCACCTGTAGAAGAAAACAAGCCCGCTAAAAAGCAACGTGGTGGTCGTGACGATCGTGACGATCGTGGTGGTCGTGAAGACCGTCGTGGCGGCCGCAATACGGAAGCAAAGGGGTAATAAACTATGTTACAGCCTAAACGTACCAAGTTCCGTAAGGTTCATAAAGGCCGTAATACTGGCTTAGCTCATCGTGGTAGCACCGTTGCTTTTGGTAGCATCGCGTTAAAATCACTTGAGCGTGGTCGTATTACTGCACGTCAAATTGAAGCTGCCCGTCGTACGATTACTCGTCGTGTTAAGCGTGGCGGTAAAATTTGGATTCGTGTATTCCCAGATAAACCAATTACCGAAAAGCCATTAGAAGTTCGTATGGGTAACGGTAAGGGTAATGTTGAATACTGGGTTGCCGAAATTCAACCAGGTAAAATTCTTTATGAAATCGAAGGTGTTTCTGAAGAATTAGCGCGTCAAGCTTTTACCTTGGCAGCTGCTAAATTACCTGTCAAAACAACCATCGTGACGCGGACGGTGATGTAATGAAAGCAACAGAATTACGTCAAAAAACTGTCGAGGAACTCAAGGCTGAACTTGATAGCCTCCAGTTGCAGCAATTTAAGCTGCGTATGGCGAAAGCGACTGGCCAACTCGCCAAGACGCATCAGGTAGGGTTGGTTCGTAAAGATATCGCCCGTATCAAAACAGTCTTGACAGAAAAACAAGGTGGCTGAGATGACAGAGCAGACCAATACCCAACGGACATTGACCGGTAAAGTAGTCAGCAACAAAATGGATAAATCCATTACTGTTCTGATTGAACGTCTTGTCAAACATCCAAAATACGGTAAGTACATTCGTCGCTCCACCAAATTGCACGCACATGATGAAAATAATGTGTGTCAAGAAGGCGATATTGTCACCATCGCAGAATGCCGTCCACTCTCCAAAACTAAAGCTTGGAGATTGGTTGAAGTGGTTGAATCGGTGAAATAATCCGAAATTTGGCAGATTTTTTCTGCCAAATCTCTAAATAAGCTGATTTTTACTTGTATCCCTGTGCGATATTGGGTAGGATTACCGCCCCTTCGCATGGGGTTATCTAGGTTTGGAGTAGAGCAATGATTCAGACCGAAACGATGCTCGAGGTAGCAGACAATAGTGGCGCGCGTCGCGTACAGTGCATCAAAGTACTGGGCGGCTCTCATCGTCGTTATGCTACCGTCGGCGATATTATTAAGGTCACGGTCAAGGAAGCAATTCCTCGTGGCAGGGTTAAAAAAGGCGATGTGATGAATGCTGTGGTTGTGCGTACCAAGTTTGGTATTCGCCGTCCAGACGGTTCATTAATCCGTTTTGATGACAATGCTGCGGTGTTGCTGAATAACCAAAAAGCCCCCATCGCTACCCGTATTTTCGGGCCGGTAACTCGCGAATTGCGTACTGAGCAATTCATGAAAATCATCTCGCTGGCACCAGAAGTGCTGTAAGGGTGGGACTCATGGCAAAGATTAAAAAAGGTGACGAAATTATCGTCATCACTGGTAAAGATAAAGGCAAGCGTGGCACAGTAGTGTCTGTTGCTGAAGAACGTGTCACTGTAAGTGGTATCAACTTGGTTAAAAAACACGTTAAGCCGAATCCGGCTCGTGGTACTCAAGGTGGTATCGTAGAGAAAGAAGCTCCATTAGCGATTTCTAATGTTGCTTTAATTAATCCAGAGACGCAAAAGGCAGATCGCGTAGGTTACAAACTATTAGAAGATGGCACTAAAGTTCGTGTCTTCAAATCTAATGGTGCTGTAATCAACGCCAAGTAATAGGTTGGTTTGACATGGCCAGACTAAGAGGCGTGTACAAAAACGAACTAGCTCTTAAATTAAAAGAAGAGTTAGGTCTTGAGAATGTGATGCAAGTCCCTCGCATCACCAAAATTACTCTGAATATGGGAGTGGGCGGTGCCGCGCAAGATAAAAAGATGCTTGATGGTGCCGTGGCCGATATGCAGCTGATTTCTGGCCAGAAACCCGCTATTACTCTCGCACGTAAATCAATTGCTGGCTTCAAAATTCGTGAAGGTTGGCCAATTGGTTGTAAAGTGACTTTACGTGGCGACCGTATGTACGAATTTTTGGATCGTTTAATTTCGATTACGATTCCGCGTATTCGTGACTTCCGTGGTTTTAGTCCAAAAGCTTTTGATGGCCGTGGTAATTACAGCATGGGTATCAAAGAACAAATCGTATTCCCTGAAATTGACTTTGATAAAATCAGTCAAATTCGTGGTTTAGATATTACCATTACCACCACTGCGGCTACCGACGATCAAGGTCGTGCGTTACTGCGTGCTTTCGGCTTTCCTTTTAAGTGAGAACGCACCATGGCTAAACAAAGCATGATTAACCGCGAAGCCAAACGCGAAAAAGCTGTTGCTAAATATGCTGAATTACGTCAGCAGTTAAAAGCAACGATCAAGAATGTGAATGCGACTGATGAAGAGCGTTGGGCTGCAATGTTGAAATTGCAATCTTTACCACGCAATTCTTCACCGATTCGTTTACGTAATCGCTGTGGTGTGACTGGTCGTCCTCACGGTTATTTCCGTAAATTCGGTTTAGCGCGTACTAAATTACGTGAAGCTGTGATGCAGGGTGATGTACCAGGCGTCGTTAAGGCTAGCTGGTAAGGGGAAAGACGCATGAGTATGCAAGATACCGTTGCCGATATGCTCACTCGCATTCGCAACGCGCAATTAGCTCGTAAACAAACCGTCGCTATGCCAGTTTCTAAACTGAAAACAGCGATCGCTAAATTATTACTCGATGAAGGTTATATTTCTTCTGTAGAACCCGAAGGTTTATCATTAACCTTAGGTTTAAAATACTATGAAGGCAAACCTGTTATTGAACAAATTAAACGTGTAAGCCGTCCAGGTTTACGCATTTACAAGAGCAAAGATGAGTTAGAACCTGTTAAACAAGGTTTAGGTATTCTCATTGTTTCTACTAACAAAGGCATCATGACCGATCGCGCCGCTCGTGCAGCTGGTGTGGGTGGTGAAGTGATTGCTCTCGTTTCTTGATAGGTGCAAGCATGTCTCGCGTGGCTAAAGCTCCAGTTGCTCTCCCAAAAGGGGTAGAAGTGACTCTTAATGGCCAAGACCTACAAGTGAAGGGCAGCAAAGGTGTATTATCACTGTCTCTTCACGAATTGGTCGAAGCTAAACAAGAGGGTGAAACTTTAGTGTTTACTCCTCGTCAAAACACACAAGCAGCGTGGATGCAAACAGGTACTGCCCGTGCCTTAGCAAACAATGTTGTTAAAGGTGTAAGTGCTGGTTTTGAGCGTAAATTACAGTTGATCGGTGTGGGTTATAAAGCGGCTGCTAAAGGTAAAGTGTTGAACTTAGCTTTAGGCTTCTCTCATCCAATCGATTATGAGTTACCAGAAGGTGTAACAGCTGAGACGCCAACCGCAACAGAAATCATTTTGAAATCTGCTAACAAGCAATTGTTAGGTCAGGTTGCTGCTAATGTTCGTGCTTTCCGTGCGCCAGAGCCATATAAAGGTAAAGGTGTTCGTTATGCGGATGAAGTTGTTCTCCGTAAGGAAGCTAAGAAGAAATAACGCGTGAGGTTCGTCATGAACGAAAAGAAAGAAGCTCGCTTACGGCGCGCCAAAAGCACTCGTTTGAAAATTCGCGAGCTGGGTGCTGTACGTCTGTGTGTCAACCGCACGCCGCGTCATATTTATGCTCAAGTCATTTCTGCTTGTGGTGGAAAAGTCTTAGCTCAAGCCTCTACTTTAGATGCTAATTTACGTGATGGTGCAACAGGCAACGTCGAAGCCGCTAAAAAAGTAGGTTTGTTAATCGCTGAACGTGCTAAAGCTGCTGGTGTTACTAAAGTAGCATTCGACCGTTCTGGCTTTCAATATCATGGCCGCATTCAAGCTTTAGCTGATGCTGCCCGCGAAGGCGGTTTGGAGTTCTAAGATGGCTAAAGTTGAACAAAACGAAGGCTTTGTTGAGAAGCTCGTTGCCGTGGATCGTGTTGCTAAAGTTGTTAAAGGTGGTCGTATTTTCTCGTTCACCGCTTTAACAGTTGTTGGCGATGGTAAGGGTAAAGTTGGTTTTGGTCGTGGTAAAGCCCGCGAAGTACCAGCCGCTATTCAAAAAGCTTTAGAAGCTGCTCGTCGTAATATGATTAGCGTTGAATTGAATGGTACAACCTTGCAGCACGAAATTGTTGCTCAACACGGTGCTTCTCGTATTTACATGCAGCCAGCCTCTGAAGGTACTGGTGTCATCGCTGGTGGTGCAATGCGTGCAGTATTAGAAGTTGCTGGTGTACAAAACGTATTAGCAAAGTGCTACGGCTCTACTAATGCAAACAACGTGGTACATGCTACTTTCAAAGGCTTGGCTTCTATGTCTTCGCCAGAGCAAGTTGCAGCGAAACGCGGTAAAACTGTAGAAGAGATTCTGGGGTAAGAACATGACCCAAGCAACTATTAAAGTTACGCAAATTCGCTCCAGTGCGCACAAGTTAAAAAATCACAAGCTCTGCTTGAAAGGTTTAGGCTTACGTCGTATTGGTCATACTGTAGAAGTGTTAGATACACCTTCTAACCGTGGCATGATTAACAAGGTTTATTACCTTGTGAAAGTGGGAGAATAAATCCATGCGCTTAAATGAATTAAGTCCTGCTGAAGGCTCTAAGTTTGCAGGTAAACGCTTAGGTCGTGGTATTGGCTCTGGCTTAGGTAAGACTGGTGGTCGTGGTGTTAAAGGCCAAACCTCTCGTTCTGGCGGCGGTATTCGCCCTGGTTTCGAAGGCGGTCAAATGCCAATTTATCGTCGTTTGCCAAAGTTTGGCTTCACTTCGTTAAAATCTCAGGTAACAGCTGAAGTGCGTTTATCTGAATTGGTTTATGTTGAAGGTGAAGAAGTTACTTTAGCATCCTTAAAAGCAGCTAATGTCGTACGTAAAGACATGGTTCGTGCTCGTATTATCCTATCTGGTGAAATTGGCCGCGCTGTTACAGTGAAAGGTGTCGTTGTCACTAAAGGTGCTCGTGCAGCAATCGAAGCCGCTGGCGGTAAGGTTGAGGAATAATCTGAATGGTTAATACCCGTAATGAGGCAGCACGTGCGGCTATGCAGTCGCCTGGTATGCGTCAAGGCTTAAGTGAGCTTTGGGGACGTATTATCTTTTTGTTCGTCGCGTTAGTGGTATTCCGATTCGGAGCACATGTGCCAGTTCCAGGGATTAACCCTGTGAAGCTGGCACAGCTATTTGAACAAAATAAAGATACAATATTAAGTTTATTTAATATGTTTTCGGGCGGTGCTTTAGAGCGTATGTCAATTTTAGCTCTAGGGATTATGCCTTATATTTCCGCTTCTATTATTATGCAGCTAATGACCACGGTTGATCCACGGTTAGAAGCATTAAAGAAAGAAGGGGAGGCAGGCCGTCGTAAAATTAATCAATATACTAGATACGGTACATTAATTTTAGCCTTTGTCCAAGGTCTTGGTATGTGTTCTGGCCTAGTTAGTCAAGGTATTACTTTGTCTACGGGTATCGCATTTTTTATTCCTGCTGTAGTCAGTTTGGTGGCTGGAGCAATGTTCTTAATGTGGTTGGGTGAACAAATTACCGAACGTGGTATTGGTAATGGTATTTCTATGTTGATTTTCGCTGGTATTGTTGCTGGCATACCTTCAGCTATTGGTATGTCCTTAGAAGCAACTCGCCAAGGCGAAATGAGCATGTTAGCTTTATTGATTTTGTTTATTTTGGCAATTGTTGTGGTTGGTGCTGTTATTTTTATGGAACGCGCCCAACGTCGTATTACAGTAAATTATGCTCAGCGTCAGCAAGGCCGTCGTATGTATGCTGCTCAACAAAGCCATTTACCGTTAAAAATTAATATGGCAGGCGTTATTCCTGCAATTTTTGCAAGCTCTTTATTGTTGTTTCCAGCCAGTATTGGTCAATGGTTTGCTCAGTCGCCTAATCCATCAACTGCGCAACGCGTGATCCAAGATATCACTTTGGTTTTATCACCGGGACAACCTTTATATTTATTATTGTTTGCAATTTTAATTATTTTCTTCTGCTATTTTTATACAGCTTTAATGTTTAATCCTAAAGAAGTAGCAGATAATTTAAAACGTTCGGGTGCTTATATTCCTGGTATTCGTCCAGGTGACCAAACTGCAAAATATATTGATAGTGTATTAACTCGCTTAACATTAATTGGCGCAATATATATCACGGCAGTTTGTTTAATGCCCATGTTGTTACAGGTTGCTTTTAATGTGCCATTTTATTTGGGTGGTACATCGTTATTAATTGTTGTTGTAGTTGTGATGGATTTTATGTCACAAGTACAAGCACATTTAATGTCTCATCAATATGGATCATTGATGAAAAAAGCTAATCTTAAGTAAAAGTTCTATTAGAACAATTAGTTAAGATTTTTGTTTAGCTAAGTAGGTGAATTATGAAAGTTCGTGCTTCAGTAAAAAAGATTTGCGGTAGCTGCAAAGTTGTACGCCGCAATGGCACCATCCGCGTTATTTGTAGCGCGGAACCCCGTCATAAACAGCGTCAAGGTTAAACTTCGCTGTTGATTTCCGCAAGCTAAGGCGATAAAATCGCCCACTTTTCGTGGCTTAGCGGATTATCGCAACCGCTTTGTGTGGAGAACAGGTGAATGGCTCGTATAGCCGGCGTTAATATTCCCGATAACAAACACGCGGTTATCTCGTTAACTTATATTTTTGGTATTGGTCGTACTACAGCTGCTAAAATTTTAGCAACTGTCGGTATTACACCAACCACTAAAATTAAAGAGTTGTCAGATAGCCAATTAGATGCACTTCGTGCTGAAGTGGCTAAATTACCTACTGAAGGTGATTTACGTCGTGAAATCTCGATGAACATCAAACGATTGATGGACTTAGGCTGCTACCGCGGTTTACGTCATCGTCGTGGTCTGCCAGTTCGTGGCCAACGTACGAAAACTAACGCTCGTACGCGTAAAGGTCCACGTAAGGCAATTAAAAAGTAATTAGCCCCTCGGAAGCTAAAAGATGGCAAAAGACAATCAGCGCAATCGGAAAAAGGTCAATCGCACCGTTTCTGATGGTATGGCGCATATTCACGCTTCTTTTAATAACACCATTGTGACAATTACCGATCGTCAAGGTAATGCACTGGCCTGGGCCACTAGCGGTGGTCAGGGCTTCCGTGGTTCGCGTAAATCTACCCCCTTTGCTGCGCAGGTTGCTGCCGAAGTTGCAGGCAAAGCAGCTCAAGAATACGGTCTAAAAAACTTAGACGTACTCGTGAAAGGTCCGGGGCCTGGTCGTGAATCCGCGGTTCGTGCATTAAATGCTGTAGGTTATAAAATCAACAGTATCACAGACGTGACGCCAATTCCTCATAATGGCTGTCGTCCTCCTAAAAAACGTCGCGTGTAACAGGAGACTTGAAGAATGGCACGTTATATTGGTCCTAAGTGCAAGCTCTCCCGTCGCGAAGGCACGGATTTGATGCTGAAGTCTGGCGTTCGTGCGTTAGACTCTAAATGTAAAATTGATACACCACCTGGCGTACATGGTGCTTCTCGTAAAGGTAAGCTCTCTGATTATGGTACTCAGTTGCGTGAAAAGCAAAAAGTTCGCCGTATTTATGGTGTTCTTGAGCGTCAATTCAGCAATTATTACAAAGAAGCAGCTCGCTTAAAGGGTGCAACTGGTGAAAACTTATTGCAACTTTTAGAAAGCCGTTTAGACAACGTGGTTTACCGTATGGGTTTTGGTGCAACTCGCTCTGAAGCACGTCAATTAGTTAGCCATCGTTCGATTACCTTAAATGGTCGTCGTGTAAACATCGCTTCGATTCAGGTTCAACCAGGTGATGTGGTTGCTGTGTACGAAAAATCTAAAAATCAATTACGCATTAAGAGCGCGATTGAATTGGCAGGTCAACGTGGCACACCATCATGGTTAGAAGTTGATTACAGCAAAATGCAAGGTACATTTAAAGCACTGCCAGAGCGTGCTGATTTACCTGCTGAAATCAACGAAAGCTTAATTGTTGAGTTGTACTCTAAGTAAGGTAATTACCCCAGTTTTGAGTGGTTTTGAGGTGATTCCATGACGCGCACCAATGAGTTTTTGACTCCTCGTACTATTGCTGTTAATGCAATCAGTACGACTCACGCCAAAGTTGTATTAGAGCCGTTAGAACGCGGTTTTGGTCATACACTTGGCAATGCTTTGCGTCGTATTCTGCTTTCTTCGTTGCCAGGTGCAGCGGTAGTAGAAGCTGAAATTGAAGGTGTGGATCACGAGTACAGTACACTCGAAGGTTTGCAAGAAGATATTATTGAATTATTGTTAAACTTAAAAGGTCTAGCAATCAAACTCTTTGAGCAGAACGAAGCAGTGTTAACTGTGGATGTAAAAGGTCCAGGCGTTGTTACTGCAGCAAATATTAGTTTGCCGCACAATGTTGAAGTGGTGAACTTAGATCATCATATCGCAACATTGGGTAACAATGGTCACTTGAAGATGAAGCTGAAAGTGGCGCGTGGTCGTGGCTATGAGCCTGTAGATGCACGTTACGCGGAAGGGGAGACTCGTCCGATTGGCCGCTTGCAGTTAGACGCAAGTTACAGTCCGATTAAACGTGTTGCTTATGTTGTAGAAAGTGCTCGTGTTGAACAGCGTACTGACCTCGACAAGTTAGTTATTGATTTAGAAACTAACGGTACAATCGAGCCAGAAGAAGCAATTCGTCGTGCAGCTACGATTCTGCAACAGCAAATCGCTGTGTTTGTTGATTTACAAAAAGATCATCAGCCAGTTGCTAAAGCAGAACCTGAAACAGTTGATCCAGTATTGTTACGTCCTGTTGACGATTTAGAGTTAACTGTACGTTCGGCTAACTGTCTCAAAGCTGAAAATATTTACTATATCGGTGATTTGGTTCAACGCACTGAAGTTGAATTACTCAAGACACCAAACTTGGGTAAGAAGTCACTGACAGAAATTAAAGATGTGTTGGCTTCCAAAGGCTTGTCGTTAGGTATGCGTTTAGATAACTGGCCTCCAGCTAGTTTGCGTGCTGACGATCGTTTTGCCTATCGTAGCCGCTAATCGCTTAACCTTTAGGGCTTAGATAGCGATGTCTAAGTCCTGACTTTGTAGGAAGTTTTAGCCATGCGTCATCGTAACAGTGGTGTCAAACTTGGTCGTAACAGCAGTCATCGTCATGCTATGTTTCAAAACTTGGCGATTTCTTTGTTCGAACATGAGTTAATTCATACTACATTACCTAAGGCGAAAGAGTTGCGCCGCGTTGCTGAGCCACTCATTACTTTAGCTAAAGTAGATTCCGTTGCTAACCGTCGTTTAGCTTTTGCTCGTACCCGTAACAAAGCTATTGTTGCTAAGTTATTTAACGAGTTAGGCCCACGCTATAAAACCCGTAATGGTGGTTATTTGCGTGTGCTTAAAGCTGGTTTCCGTGCTGGTGATGCAGCACCGATGGCTTATGTAGAATTGGTTGATCGTCCAATTCCACAAGCAACTGCTTAATAAGCAAAATAAAAAAGCCGACTTTATGTCGGCTTTTTTGTTTTTCTAGTATGCAAAACGACTTTTTTTTAGCTTTTTGTCAGTATGCTGTTACTTTTTGTACCAATAACAACTTTCAACAAAAAACTTCATCTTTTCACAGTACAATCATTTTTAATTGAGAATGATTTATATTTCTTGTCAACTTTAAATGAATTAAAACGTTTATAACCTTTGTCTAAAGGGATGCGTCTATTATTGTGCTAAGGATTTCCATAAATTCAGGACTAACACCTGTGGAGAGAAAATTGGCTACCTTCTTACGTGTGATGAATATTTGTCTGTTTAGTCTATTAGCGGTTGTCGCTCATGCCAATCAACCTAGCAAACGACCTCCACCTACAGTAGAAATACAAGCGGTAGGCCAACAAACCTTGGCGCAACAACTCAGTGCTTTAGCGGTGTTAAAAGCACAAGAGTCAATTATGCTTAAACCCGAAGTGGCAGGTAGAGTGACGGCAATTAATTTTAATGAAGGCCAAGTGGTTAAAGAAAAACAATTATTAATTCAATTAGATGATGATTTATTAAAAGCAGAATTAGCCACCTATCAAGCCAGTTTAGATTTAGCACAAACGGAATATCAACGTTATCAAGCATTAGTTAAAGAACAACAAGTGTCCGTCTTGGATTATGAGCGCAAAAAAGCTGAATTAGCGCAAATTAAAGCGAGCATGGCTTTGGTGCAAGCTAAAATTCGGCAAAAACAAATTCGTGCGCCATTTACAGGCGTGATAGGTTTGCGCCAATTTAGTATTGGTGATGTATTACAAGCCAATCAGAATTTAGTGCGTTTAAATAAAATGAATGCGCTAAAAGCAGAAATTAAAATTCCCGAAACCCATAGTCAGTCAGTTTTTGTCAAACAAACGGTAAATTTACAAGTCGATGGTTTGGCTAATTTAGTCTTAAAAGGCCAAGTCGCTGCCATAGAGCCAAGTTTGGATGCTAATACTCGTGCCTTGATTGTTAGGGTCAATATCCCACAGGTAGATAGTCGAGTGCGTGATGGCATGACCGCGCGTGCCAGTTTTGTGTTAGGTCAACAACAAGCGATTATTGTTCCTGAGCAAGCCCTAGTAGCGCAAGGCGGTAAATTTGTTGTCTTTGTGTTTAATAATAATGAGGTTAAGGCTACACCAGTCGAAGTAGGGCAACGCCAAGTGGGTCAAGTGGTGATTAATAAAGGTTTGCAAGTCGGTGATAGGGTAGTGGTGTCGGGACAAAATAAATTGTCTAAACCACAAATGCCTGTAAAAGCGATACCTGTGCAATGACCCTCACCCCAACCCTCTCCCAAAGGGCGAGGCAGATGCGTAAATCCTGAAAAGAGTATCAATTATGCAACTTCCTGCTTTATGTATTCGCCGTCCTGTATTAGCAATTGTACTTAACTTGTTGATTGTATTGGCAGGACTATTAGCTTTTGACCGCCTTACGGTGCGTGAATATCCCAATATTGATATTCCGACTGTGACTGTTGATACCAACTACACAGGCGCAAGTGCGCCCATTGTTGAAGCAACGGTAACTAAAATTTTAGAAGATTCGTTATCGGGTATTGAAGGCATTGATTATTTATCATCCATTAGTCGAACAGGCCGAAGCCAAATTACCATTGCCTTTAAACAAGGTCGTGATATTGATAGTGCGACTTCTGATGTGCGTGATAAGGTCTCGCGAGTGCGTGGCCGTTTACCTGATACCATTGATGAGCCTGTAATTACCAAAACTGAGGCCGATGCTCAACCGATTATGTGGTTAGCGTTTTCTTCTCAACAACATACCCCCTTACAAATCAATCAATTTGCCGATAAACAAGTCAAAAGCCGTTTGCAAACTTTAGATGGTGTGGCGGATATTAGAATTGGCGGCGAACGTAAACCTGCGATGCGGATTTGGTTAGATAAAGAAAAATTAGCAAGATATAGTTTAACACCACAAGATGTTGAAACCGCATTACGCGCACAAAATGTCGAAATTCCTTCTGGCCGAGTTGAAAGTGTACAACGTGAATTTTCGGTATTAGCCGAAACCGACTTAAATACTGTACAGCAGTTTGAAAATATTATTATTAAACAACAAGATGGTTTGTTATTACGCGTGGCTGATGTGGCCAAAGTCGAAATTGCGCCCGAAGATGTGCGGCGTATTGCCCGCTTTAATGGTAAACCTGCGGTTGCCTTGGGAGTCATTAAAACTTCTACCGCGAATCCTTTAGAAGTGTCCAAAGCAGTACGTGCCGAGTTGCCAAGAATTGAACAAAATTTACCGCAAGGCATGAAAGTCGAACTGGCTTATGATTCCTCAGTGTTTATTCAACAGTCGATAGATTCGGTACAAAAAACCATTATTGAAGCGGTTGTGTTAGTGGTTTTAGTGATTTTCTTCTTTTTAAGAAGTTTACGTGCCACTTTAATTCCTGTGATTACCATTCCTGTGTCATTAATTGGCGCATTGATTTTTATGAATATCTTGGGCTTTTCGATTAATACCTTAACTTTATTGGCGATGGTATTAGCGATTGGTTTAGTGGTTGATGATGCCATTGTAGTGTTAGAAAACATTTATCGGCATATAGAAGAAGGTAAAACACCAACCCAAGCAGCGTTACAAGGCTCAAAAGAAATTGCTTTTGCTGTATTAGCTATGACGTTTACCTTAGCGGCAGTATTTGCCCCGATTGCTTTTACCGAAGGGCGAACAGGTAAGCTATTTGCCGAATTTGCCTTAACCTTGGCGGCTGCGGTCATTGTTTCGGGTTTTTGTGCCTTAACCTTATCGCCGATGATGAGTTCAAAATTATTGAAAGCTCATTCAGGCCAAGAAAATATTATTTATCGAGTGATTGAAACCTTTTTATTAGCCTTGACGCGTGGTTATCAACAATTATTAACCATAGTTTTAAAATTACGTTGGTTAATGGTGGTGATTGCTGTGGGTGCCAGTGCTTATATGTGGCTGGTGTTTAAAGGCTTACCGTCTGAATTATCCCCCACCGAAGATAGAGGAGTGATTGTGTCGATGGGCATTGCACCCGAAGGTGTCACCACTAATTATTTAGATAAATACGCGCAACAACTGGAAACGATTTATAGCCAAGTGCCTGAACGCGCTTCGACCTTTTTAATTATTGGCATGCCTGACGAAACACGGTTTATGAGTTTTAACCGTTTTATTCCGTGGGAACAACGAGAGCGTAGTACCCAAGACATTGCACCCGATTTACGGCCAAAATTAGCGGGTATTGCAGGGGTAAATGCTTTAGCTACGTTGCCACCGTCATTAGGTCAAGGTACGTCTAGTCAACCGATTGATTTTGTCTTACAAACCACAGGCAGTTATGCCGATTTAGGCAAAATGATTGGTCAATTAATGGAAAAAATCAATCAGAATGAGGGTTTTGCCAATCCAATTCCTGATTTAAAACTCAATAAGCCGCAATTATCAGTACAAGTAGACAGAGATAAAGCCGCTTTATTAGGTGTGGGGGTGTCGGATATTGGCCGAACTTTAGAAACTTTATTAGGCAGCCGTAAAGTAACCACCTTTAAATTAGATGGCGATCAATATGATGTGATTTTGCAACTTGCCGATGAAGAACGCCGTACCCCTGAGCAACTCGATCAAATTTATGTGCGTAATCAACAAGGTGAAGTATTACCGTTGGCCAGTGTGTTGACTATGCAAGAAACGATTAGTCCAGCAGAGTTAAATCATTTTAACAAATTACGTTCGGCCAAAATTACTGCTAGTTTAGCCGAAGGTTATACCGTTGGGCAGGCGGTGAGTTTTTTACAACAAAGCATGAAAGAAATTAATAACCCTAGTATGAGTTATGACTGGGCAGGACAAACTCGCGAGTTTTTAACCTCGGGTGATGCCTTGGCCAAAGCCTTTATCTTGGCAGTGTTATTTATTTATTTGGTATTAGCCGCTCAATTTGAAAGTTTTAGAGACCCTTTGATTATTATGTTTTCTGTGCCATTGGCGATGTTAGGTGCGGTATTGGCTCTTAAATTTACTGGTGGGAGTTTGAATGTTTATAGTCAAATTGGCTTAATTACTCTTGTCGGTTTAATTACTAAACATGGTATTTTATTGGTCGAATTTGCCAACCAACTCCAAGAGCAAGGTCGTAGTAAATTACAAGCGGTGATTGAATCGGCGAGTTTACGGTTAAGACCGATTTTAATGACCACCGCAGCGATGGTATTAGGAGCGATTCCTTTAGCGATTGCCGTAGGTGCAGGAGCAGAAGTGCGTCAGCCAATTGGTTGGGTAATTGTGGGTGGCATGACCATTGGTACGCTATTTACCTTGTTTGTCATTCCTTGTTTATATTTATTGATTGGTCGGGTGCATCAGCATGAGTCAAAAACAATTTAGTTTGGCTACCAAAACTGTGACTAAGGATGTGTTAGTCAAACCGAATATTGTCAGTAATGCACCCCATTTTAACGGTCAGCGATTTTTTAATCCGTGGGAGCGCGAAGAGCGTAACCAAGCGGCATTATTAAAATGGATTTTAAGCCGTGATAATCGTACATGGCCTGAAAATCTCAGCAATCAACACTTTGCTAAACCAACAGCGCACTTTAGTGATGATTTGGCAGATTGGAAAATGTGGTTTGTCGGTCATGCCACGGTGTTATTACAAATAGGCTGTTATAACTTATTAACCGACCCTGTGTGGGCAGAGCGTTGTAGTCCGTTTAAATATGCAGGGCCTAAGCGTGTCCGACCTGCAGGCATTGCCTTAGAAGACTTACCGCCAATTGATGCGATTTTATTAAGTCATAATCATTATGACCATTTAGACACCGCCAGTTTGCTATGGTTACAGCAACATCATCAACCTGTAGTGATAACAGGCTTGGGCAATGGTGCGCATTTGCGTGATTATGGCCTAGAGGTGATTGAGCTAGATTGGTGGCAGTCTTATAGCCTTGCCGAAGGCATAGGTATTCACTATCTTCCTGCCAAGCATTTTTCGGGGCGTGGTATGCGCGATAGAAATGTGGCCTTATGGGGCAGTTTATCGGTAGTGACCGAGTTTGGTCATGCTTATTTTGCAGGTGATACAGGTTATGCGCCGCATTTTAGCGACATTTATCAGCGTTTAGGTGCGCCACGAGTTGCTTTGTTGCCGATTGGTGCGTATTTGCCAAGAGAGTTAATGCGTCAAGTACACATGAATCCTGCTGATGCAGTACAAGCGCATCTTGATTTAAAAGCACGGCTGTCGTTAGGTATTCACTTTAATACCTTTCAATTAACCGATGAAAGTATTGATGCGCCATTAGCCGATTTAAAACAATCCTTGTGGCAACAACAAGTGCCTGAACAGGATTTTATTGTGTTATTAGAAGGCGAGGGGAGAGAAATATAATGCCTAAAAAGAACTAAAACCAAAAACCACTTTAAGTGATTTTTGGTTTTATGACAAAATTACCAAGTAATATTTAAAACGGGCAAAATATCAGCGTCATACTGATTTTTATTAACAGTCAAGCTACCATCCTTGAATACACCAAAACTAGCCATTTTATCTACTAATTGTTGAACTTCTGAGGCAAGCAATACTTTGCCATCGCTCAATTCAAAACTATCAACTTGTTTAGCTGAATTGCTATACCAATCCTGAATTGTAACAGTATCATTTGTTTTACTAAGTTTCACTTTTGCAACCAATGATGTGGTGCCATTAATAGTTTCTTCAGTAAAAATTTCTTGATAGGCACTAATGGTAAGAACAAGATGATTATCTTTACGTTCTAACCATAATTGCTGGTAATTGACATCTGTGTTAAATAAGACTTTGTCATTACCATTATTAGCATCAGTGTTGTTTATTAAGTCTTGACCTGCACCACGACCAAACACATAGACATCATTGCCTAAGCCACCTTGTAATGTATCATTACCAGCTCTACCATTGAGTGTATTATTGGCATCGTTACCTATTAATGTGTTGTTTTGGCTATTGCCATAAGCATCAATAGCATTATTTCCTAGTAAGATGATGTTTTCAACGTTGTCAGAAAGCTCATAAGTTGCATAGCTCTGAATGGTATCATTACCTTCATTGGTTTTTTCGGTAATAATATCTGCAATATCAGTTGCTTGAATGATATAAGTGTCATCACCTAAACCGCCTTTAAGTGTGTCTTTACCATCACCACCTGTTAAGGTGTTGTTGGCATCATTACCACTGATAAGGTTATTAAGTTGATTGCCTGTCCCTTTGAGTGCTAAAGCATCAATTAAGCTTAATGCTTCAATATTTGCACCTAATGTATAATCAATAAAACTTCTAACAGTATCGTAACCTTCGCCTGCAATTTCATTAATTAAATCATCTTTGTGATCAACAATATAAATATCATCGCCAGCACCACCTTCAAGGGTGTCAATGCCTGAACCACCATCTAAAATATTATTGCCGCTATTACCAGTTATGTAATTATTGAGAGTATTACCTGTGCCTTTGATAAAGCCAGTACCTGTTAATACCAGTTTCTCAACATGGTTAGACAATGTGTAGTTGACAGAGCTTTTAATGGTATCTGTGCCTTGATTTTCGTTTTCAATAACAACATCGCCAGTATTGTCGACTGTATAAATGTCATCACCACTACCACCAGCCATGGTATCAGCACCTTCACCGCCATTGAGATTATCATTGCCTGTAGTGCCTGTTAAATTGTCGTTACCACTGCTACCAGCTCCAGAGCCATTATTAGAAGTATTAGCATTGGCTTTTTCTTCTAATTGGGTTGCTGATAGAGTAGTGCCATCTGTTAATTGTAAACTCATACGATTATTATTATTCGTGTACCAATCTCTGATGATAACTTTGTCACTGCGCCCATTAATACTAACTTCTAAGTTATTGCTTGCTTTGCTAAAGCCTAGCTCACTGAGGAGTAAATTGTTGATTAGAAGAGTATTGTTACCAAGGTTGTCAAATATTTCATCCATGCCGCTATTACGTGTGAAAATATAGCTATCATTGCCAGCACCACCTTCTAGGGTATCATTGCCACTTAATCCATTTAGAATATTGTCATGAGCATTGCCAATTAATTTATTGCTGAGCGTGTTACCTGTTCCTGTAATATGACTTGTACCTGTTAATATCAGATTTTCAATATTGTCAGTGAGTATATAGGAAAGATTTGTTTGTATAGTATCAGTGCCATTATCTGCTACTTCGATAACTTGATCATTCAAATTATCAACAATATACGTATCATCACCGTTTCCGCCAAGAAGGGTATCAATACCCTCACCACCATCTAAGGTGTTTTTAGCGTCATTACCTTTAATAATATTGTTGAGCTTATTGCCTGTCGCACTTAAATCACCAAAACCCAATAAGGTCAGATTTTCTATGAATTCCAGAGAGGCAATAGAGTAGGTGATTTTACTTTGAACGGTATCTATACCTTGTTTATCAAACTCTGTAATCACATCATTTATGTTGTCAATAATATAAGTATCATTACCGATACCACCAATAAGCGTATCTGCTCCCACACCGCCATCTAAAGTATCATTGCCCCGATATCCATTGAGGATATTGTCGTTTGTATTTCCTACAATATTATTGTCAAGCTCATTACCGTCACCACTTGTTGCAGAGCCCTCTAATGTTAAGTTTTCTAAATAAGCACCAAGTGTATAATTTAACGTGCTAATCACTGTATCAGTACCAATTAAAGGCAGTTCCTTAATAAAATCATCCTGATTCTCAATATAATAAGTATCGTTACCACCGCCTCCTAATAAGAAGTCTGCACCGTCGCCACCTCTTAATGTATCATTACCAGCTCCTGCTTCAAGCGTATCACTACCTTTGCCACCAGAAAGATCATTATTAGCATTATTCCCAACGATTAGATTATTTTCATCATTGCCTGTAGCATTGAGTGTGCCAGTGCCAATTAAACGAAGGTTTTCAATACTAGTACCACCTAATGAATAGGAAACTTGGCTAAATACAGTATCATTACCTTGATTAGCTAATTCAACAATCACATCACTAGCATTGTCAATAATATAAGTATCATCGCCTAATCCACCTGTGAGGGTATCATTACCTGTACCACCATCAATAGTGTTATTGCCCTCATTGCCAATTAGTATATTATTTTTGCTACTTCCTGTAGCTTTAAGATGTTCTGTGCCTATTAATGTAATATGCTCTAGTTCAGTATTGGCCAAAGAATATGAGATTGTACTGATAACAGTATCGTTGCCTTGATTTGACAGTTCGGTGATTTTATCGTTAATGGAGTCGATGTAATAGATATCATCGCCCAAACCACCAATCATCAAATCAACGCCTTGCCCGCCATTTAATATATTATTTCCATTCCCAACAACCATTAATGGCATTTGCTCTATTTGCCAACGATCCCATACTGTACCATCTGAAAATTCAATTGCATCTAAACCAGATGCAACATTTGCAAGTGCTCCAACTAACGTCACACTATCCAATGTATCTTTAATTGCTAAAATTAAATCAACACCATTTCCACGCAACTCAATATCGCTTGGATTTATCCCAACACCAAATACTAAGCGATCAAAGCCATTCTGATTAAATATATCGACAGGAGAATTATCAATAACGTCTTGGCCATCACCTAAATTAAAGACATAAGTATCATTGCCATCTCCACCAACTAACATGTCATAACCTTGGCCACCTACAAGGGTGTTGTTATCTCCTAAAGAGCTATGAATTAGGCCATTACGAACTTTAAAGCCATATACCCCTTGACCTGTCGTTTGTAAATCTACTGGAGACTGAATAGGCTGACCGTTAAAACCAATATTGATATATCCTTCTTGTACATCTTCATAACGCAAGACAACATCATAATCACCGGCGTCTCCTTGCCTAATAATTTGCAACTGGAAAGCATTAAGTGTCGATGTACCATAAATAGCAACATCATCCCAAGTCACTGTTAAAATACCATTGGCAGTATCTATATCATAATAAACCGTATTGCTACCCGTTGAGTTTCCGCCTGCTGTGGGTAGCAAACCTTCACGAGTACGCGTATCCAAATCTCGCCCATAAATTGTTATATTTGTACTTCCTTGGATGCCATTTAAAAAAATAGTCCCGTTTGTACTAATTTGCGCGGTAAAACCACCACTTTGCCCAAAAATAGCACTGATATCAATCTGTTCTAGATTATCATCTCCTAGAGCAATACTATTTTCACCAAAACCTTGTGTGCCACCTAAATTATTAACTAGTGACGAATTATAAAGCTGGGATAAATCTTGCAGAAATATCTGAGATGATTGCTCAACTAACACATCATCACCGTCACCGCCCTCTAACAAGTCGTTACCATGACTACCAACCAGTGTATCGTTACCTGCTAAACCTTGAATATGATCATTGGCATCTGTATCTACTAAAAGATTATTGCCATCATCGCCTATTATTTGATTTTCTACAGGATTCAATCCCGATAATATTTG
Source organism: uncultured Agitococcus sp. (assembly GCF_937920075.1). GTDB lineage: Bacteria > Pseudomonadota > Gammaproteobacteria > Pseudomonadales > Moraxellaceae > Agitococcus. The sequence continues at coordinate 1,202 of NZ_CALETI010000062.1, read as the reverse complement.
CTCTTTTGTCCATACTGTACCATCGGCAAATTCAATAGCATCAACCATTACATCTTGCAATGAGAAAACTTGGCCTTGTGGGTCACCACCAAAAATCGTAACTTGGTCATTAGTGCCATTAACAGATAAAATTATACTTGGTGCAACATTACTACCATAAGGCATAGTGCCAAAAGCTATTTGAATATCGGAAGGGTTAATGCCTGAGCCAAATACTAAACGATCGACACTTTGTATTTCATTTATAGTTTGATTGGGATCATAATTATTAATTTGATCCTGCCCATCACCTTGATAAAACACATAAACATCATTACCACTTACACCCGTTAATCTATCATTACCTGTGCCACCAACGAGGACATCATCACTACCAGCCAAATATTGTCCAGTGCCATCGTCAGAATCACCCAGTAACCAATCATTGCCCCCCATTCCCACAATGGTATCTGCGCCTAATGTACCAACCAAGAAATCATCGCCATCTGTACCTTGCAAAAACTGTCCTGATTGAATTTGAACATTAACATACAAAAAAGCAACACTAGGTGACATACCAGAAGAGTCTTGAATACTATATTCAATCTGAGCTTGACCAATAAACCCCTCGTTAGGAATAAACGTTATTGTACTGTTTTCATTAACAACGACCTGACCTACTTCTGGTGAAACATAAACCTGATATAAACTTAAAGTATCACCATCTAAATCATAGTCATTCGCCAAAACGTCAATCGTAACGGGCTGATTTACACCTGTTATTGCATAATCATCAATAGCCTCAGGGGGAATATTGCCTCCACCAGAAGGAGAAACCGTTACATTTAAAGTTGCTGAGCTAGAGCTTATACCATCTGTAACATTGTATCCCACAACAATTTCTTGTGCGCCTGCTCCTACAAAGGGAGTGACCGTAATATTATTACCAACAACTGAAATTTCACCTTCACCTTGTTGTAAATAAACGCCCTCTAGTGTTAATGGATCACCATCAATATCATAATCATTGGCAACAACATCTACTGTGACGGATGTGAATTCATCAGTTGTAACATAATCATCACTTGTAACAGGTGCATTATTAAAACCACCACCGCCATCTCCTCCTCCGCCACCTGTGTCACCCAATACATCTACAATCACAAACGATTGAGCAGTATTACCAAAAACATCCTGTACGGTGTAAGTAATGGTGTCTATAC